>NZ_JAMQON010000007.1 GCF_031624395.1 Halomicroarcula saliterrae | reverse complement strand
AGTTGCTGCTCGCGAATTGCTCGCAGCAAAATGCGCCGGCCGGGAGTGAGCAAACGCAACGCGTTTGCGAACATCGACCGGCAATCGACCGTAGGGAGTGCGCCGGCCGGGAATTGAACCCGATGGCGAGATTCATTTCTTTCGTCTCGCGTGATTCAATTCCCTCGATTCCGCAGTTGCTGCTCGCGAATTGCTCGCAGCAAAATGCGCCGGCCGGGAGTGAGCAAACGCAACGCGTTTGCGAACATCGGCCGGCAATCGACCGCAGGGAGTGCGCCGGCCGGGAATTGAACCCGGGCTATTGCCTTGGGAAGGCAATGTCCTACCACTGGACCACCGGCGCAGGGCACTCAGTTCGTTCGCTCGTGCGCCATGCATCGCGAATCCGCTGATTCGCTCGACACCGGCGCGTACCGTGTTCGCGCCGAGGTTCACAGTTCCCGTGGAACTGCTCGCCACCGCCGCTTGGTCGAACCGTCACACGGCGCGCACTTGAACGTAGCGTTTCCGGTGCTGTGGACACTGTGCCCGAAAGCGGCCCGGCGAGTGGACGCCCGTCCGAAAATACCGCCCCGATGGATGGGTATTTGTTCCGTGCGGCCGACTATCCTGTATGGCCGACGCCGACACCGTCATGCGAGCGACGGACCCGCTCGACCTCTCCTTCTCGGAGACCGAACTCGAGGCGCACCGCGAGCACATTACCGAGTTCATCGAGGGCCAGCTAGACGCCGCGGGCGTCGACCGCGCCGTGATGGGGCTGTCCGGCGGTATCGACAGCACGCTGGTCTCTCATCTGGCCGTGGAGGCGCTCGGGCGCGACGCCGTCCACGGGCTGGTGATGCCGAGCGAGGTCAACGCCGCCGACAACATGAGCGACGCCGAGCGGGTCGCCAACGACCTGCTGGGCATCGACTACGACGTCATCGAGATCAACCCGCTCGTCGACGCCTTCCTCGACGCCTACCCCGAGGCGGAGAGCGACCAGCTCGCCGTTGGGAACCTCCGCGTGCGCTGTCGCGCCGTGTTGAACTACCTCGTCGGGAACCACGAGGAGGCGCTGGTGCTGGGCACCGGCAATCGCAGCGAGGCGCTGGTGGGGTACTACACGAAGTACGGCGACGGGGCGGTGGACTGTCACCCCATCGCGACGCTGTACAAACAGCAGGTCCGCCAGCTCGCCAAACACGTCGGCGTCCCCGACGACCTCGCCGAGAAGACCGCGAGCGCGGAGATGTGGACGGGCCAGACCGACGCGACGGAGCTGGGGATGACCTACGACACGCTCGATTCCGTTCTCGCGTTGCACGTCGACGGCGGCGTCCCGAAAGACGCCACCGCCGACCACATCGGCGTCCCGCCGAGCGTCGTCGCGGACGTCCGGGAGATGTACGAGTCCAGCGCGCACAAGCGCGCGATGCCACCCGGTCCCGAGCCGCTCTACTGAGGCGGAGCTGGTGGGGACGCATTTGGTCGAGCGAACACGAGGTAACCAGCCAGAAAGCCCCGAGCTATGGGCTCCCGCGGCTCGTTGCGCTCCTCGGTCCGGCCTGCGGTGCTTACGTCGCCGGGGTTCGCCCATAGCTCGGCCCCTTTCAGACCCACCCACACCGGCTGGTCACACAGCGCTGGGTGGGACCGATCGGAGTCTCTGGCTCCGGGGTCGGGAGACGCGAAGCGTCTCTAGGGACTTCTAGCGGGGCTTTCTGGCCGACTACAGCGTGACTCGCGCATCCGGTTGTTCCTGCTAGGGCCACCGCAATTTATCAGCCAGCCGTCCGACGCTCCGGTATGTCACACCGGGCTAACTACGCTCGCTGTTCGTTCCAGCAACATCTCGGCCCGTCGGCCGACTCGCTGGACGTGTCCTGGGCCGAGTTCTCGGGGAACCGCACCGACGAGATCAGCTTCGAGGTCCCGACCGACGCGCCGGTCGAGCCGTACGTCGAGATGCAGGTGTACGACGTCGGCGAGTTCACCCACGAGATACGGGTCAACGGGGCCGAACTGACGGGCTTCGACATCGCGCCCGGCGAGGGCTGGCAGTACTGGATGGACACCATCGCCGACACGCAGCTCCAGCAGGGGCAAAACACCATCCAGTTCCGGCGCGACCGGGACACCGACGACGCCTTCATCGTCGGAACGGCCGTCGTCCACTGGAAAGAGCCCGTCGAGTGAGTACTTAAAACGCCGACGCGGCGGCGCACTGTCTGTGATACTCTGTCACACGGAACTGTGACGGTCCGACCGCAGTGCTGTGGTTTCGGGGCTGGCGCGGTGGTGTCGACCATCCGCCGCTCTCGACCGTTATCCCATACTTTTATATAGAACCACATACAATCTCCCCACTGTTTATGAGCCAGCGTCAAATGCAGGGCCAGCCGATGATCATCCTGGGAGAGGACTCCCAGCGGATGAAAGACAAGTCTGCACAGGAACACAACATCTCGGCCGCCCGGGCGGTCGCCGAGTCCGTTCGCTCGACACTCGGTCCGAAGGGGATGGACAAGATGCTCGTCTCCTCGATGGGGGACGTAACCGTCACGAACGACGGCGTCACCATCCTCACGGAGATGGACATCGACAACCCGACGGCCTCGATGATAGTCGAGGTCGCCGAGACTCAGGAGGACGAGGCCGGTGACGGCACCACCTCCGCCGTCGCCATCGCCGGCGAGCTCCTGAAAAACGCCGAGGACCTCCTCGACCAGGACATCCACCCGACGGCCATCATCAAGGGCTTCGACATGGCCGCCAAAGAGGCCAAAGACGAGATCGAGGCTATCTCGACCGAAGTCGACCCCGACGACGAGGAGCTCCTCCGGAAGGTCGCCGAGACCTCGATGACCGGCAAGGGCGCGGAGCTCAACAAGGAGCTGCTCGGCCAGCTCATCGTCGACGCCGTCGAGGCCGTCACGGTCGAGACCGAGGACGGCGGGCACGTCGTCGACCTCGAATACCTCAACATCGAGACCCAGACCGGCAGCGCCGCCGGCGACTCCGAACTGCTCGAAGGTGCCGTCGTCGACAAGGACCCCGTCCACGAGGAGATGCCGACCGAGGTCGAAGACGCCGAGGTCCTCCTGATGGACACCGCCATCGAACTGGAGGAGACCGAGGTCGACGCTCAGCTCTCCGTCGACGACCCGAGCCAGCTCCAGAACTTCCTCGACAAGGAAGAACAGCAGCTCAAGGACCTCGTCGACAAGGTCGCAGCCACCGGCGCGAACGTCCTGTTCTGCCAGAAGAACATCGACGACATGGCCCAGCACTACCTCGCCCAGAAGGGTATCCTCGCCGTCAAGCGGGCCAAGAAGTCCGACATCGAGTTCCTGAAGGAGGTTCTGGGCGCCAACGTCGTCTCGGACCTCGACTCCGCGAGCGAGGCCGACCTCGGACAGGGTTCGATCACCCGTGACGAGGCCGAGGGGCTGTTCTACGTCGAGGGCTCCAACGAGGACGCCCACGGCGTGACGCTCCTCCTGCGCGGCTCGACCGACCACGTCGTCGACGAGCTCGAACGCGGCGTCCAGGACGCCCTCGACGTCGTCGCCGCCACCGTCTCCCACGGTCAGGTGCTCGGCGGCGGCGGTGCCCCCGAGGTCGAGGTCGCCGCCCGACTGCGCGACTTCGCCGACGGCGTCGAAGGCCGCGAACAGCTCGCCGTCGAGGCCTTCGCCGACGCGCTGGAGATCATCCCGCGCACGCTCGCGAACAACGCCGGGCTGGACTCCATCGACACGCTGGTCGACCTCCGCGCTGCCCACGAGGACGGTCAGGTCAGCGCCGGCCTGAACGTCTTCAGCGGCGACGTCGAGGACACCCTCGAAACGGGTGTCGTCGAGCCGTCACACGCGAAGCGACAGGCGATCTCCTCTGCTGCAGAGGCCGCGAACCTCGTGCTCAAGATCGACGACATCATCGCCGCGGGCGACCTCTCGACCTCCGGTGACGGGGACGAGGGCGGCCCCGGCGGCCCAGGCGGCGCGCCCGGCGGTATGGGCGGCGGCATGGGCGGCATGATGTAAGCCCACTTTTTGCACTTCACTCGCGCCGCTTTGCGGCGCTCGTTCAGGCAAAAACTTGGGGAAAAATCGCTGCGTGCTCCCTCGCGCCGCTTCGCGGCGCAACGGTCCGCGCGCCGCGGCTGAACCGGCGCGCTGCGCGCGCCGGATGGTCTTTTACGATTTTGCTATATCTCACTGTCGCTAAAATCCCACCTAACACCTTCAGGCAACACGGCTCTGTTGAAATCCTAATACCCAGACACTATTCTTGGTGTATCAATCGTGCGCACCGAGCTTCAATCGCTAGGAGACGATTGCGAAGTAGATGGTGCTTCGTTATCGGTATTGCTGGGGGACTCGTGTGCAAGTGCCACACCAGCATACACGCCACCGAGCCAGAGACAACCCAGGAAAACCACAATGGACAGATCATCGGAGAGAAGCGTACTGTTTGGTGTAAGAAGCATCAGCGTGGGTCCCAGCACACCGACGAGAGTGTACCAGAATTTCGAGTGAGGACCAGACCATCTGGTTCGATATTGGGGATACGCAAGAAAACCGTACCCTGCGATTGACGACGTAACTGCAATACTGCCCCCAATCCACAAATCCCCACGCTGTATTCCAAAGACATAGCCAAGTACGGCACCGATTCCGATACCGACCAACGCCGAGGACCAAGACTTCATGATGGACACAACAATTGGATCGGCGATAAATTATTCCTCTGAACCTGCTAATCAGAGTGATCGGTCGATGTTGTGGGTGAAACAGGCGATGGTGAGTTCCCGAAACTGTTTCCACCAGTGCTGTGAGCGGACGAATGCGCCGTATCTCCGCTTGAGCGTAGAGTTGACTGTCTCGGATTGACTACGCTGGCCGTAGAGATCCGCATCCAACCGAGCATTCCACGCCTTGTGGAGTGACGAGAACGCTCGATGCTTGATGAGCGACGGCGCAATTTTCGAGTCGTGTTTTCGTGTCGTCGTCACGTGTACGTCGATGATTGCGTTCGACCTCGTGTCTACGAGGAGCGTGACTTTCAACTACTGAATCGTCAACTTCGCTCGCTTTGTGTAGTGTTTTGAGGCGTGGCTGCGGTCGAACCCGGAGGCATCGATACCGACGACACCGTTGGTCGGAAGGAGTGTGACCGAAAGGTTGAGCAGGACACGCCATACGGCCATGTCGAGGCGATTGAACGCCTTACACAGTGTCGAAGGTGTTGGAAGTTCCTCAAGGTCGATGGCTCTACGAATCCGAGGCATCTCGATCAGCTCGTCGAGAAGCATCCGGTACGTCGTATTCTTTCGTACCTTGAGACAGAGCAAGACGATGTGCTGGTGAAGTGTGTACCGCTGTTTTGAGAACTTCGACGAGTAGCGAGCACCCGCACGACGAGCCAAGTGATACGCCTGCTTAACGAACCGAAGCAACTGCGACTTTGGGAGGGCCTGCATTCAGTTGCACTACCGCTCGAATCTGTAACTCTCTGAGGCTTTCAACAGAGCCGGCAACACATTTCGTGACGCCACCCGTGCGCCTATTGGGTTGCCCGTTCCGTTCCATGGTTTGTCCCCACAAGGATTAATCCCTGTCAACGCGAACGTCAACGCAAAATGGCGACCGCAGATGAGCAGATTCGAGTTAGTGATACGGTGAAGCGAGAACTTGACCGCCGCCGGCGGGAGGGCGAGAGCTATAACGATGTGTTGCAGCGGATGCTTGAGGACGACCGCGACCTCATGGCTGGGTTCGGCCGGTGGTCGGACAAACAGGCTGACCGGGTCCGAAAGACACGTGAAAAGTCCAAGCAGAAGTCGAAAGACCGGATGCGTCGGCTGGCGGATGACGAATGAAAGTACTCAACGCGACGTTTCTCATCGACTATCTCAACGGTGTCGACGCCACCGCCGAGTACCTACTGGCCCATGACGATGAACGGTTCATTCTCCCGGCCCCAGCGTACGCCGAGATCCTTGTCGGAGAGGGGAACGCCCCGGACGGGGATGTAGCAGCGGTAAAAGCTGACCTCTCGTGGGGTGAGGTTTACGAGACCGACGAGGAGACGGCAGAGATAGCCGGCGAAATCGCTAGCGAGGTTGGACCGCAAGGCCCGTTCCTCGTGGGGATGGACGGTCTCATCGCTGCCGTGGGCCGGGAACTTGATGCGCCCGTGGTCTCCGGGGACAGTGACCTCACGCGCGAAGAGACCAAACAGGTCGTTGACGTCGAAGAGTACCGTTGAGTGACAGTGTCTGGTTGTCTTCAGGTGTGGTCCCTGTGCTCGCTGTTATGCAGAACCGTGGCGGACCCCCGATAACGGAACAATCAACGTTAAACCGGTCAGTTCACCATCTGTACTGACCACTGTACCTGTCACTCCTCAGTCTCCACGATATCCACGTCCAGCAGTTGCCTCGCCGGACCCCCATCGAAATCGGCCGCGTCACAGGTGACGAACGTCGCGGCGTGGAGGGTAGACGCTCTGCCCGTCTCGAACAGGACACGGATACGGCTCGAAACAGTCTCTCCGGACGCTGGTTCGCAGTTCCGGACACACACCGCGTCGGCTTTTAAGTGCAGCCGCGCCCCAGACTAGCGCATGCAGACGCTGTTGCTCGGTCCCGACGACGTGGCGGAACACGCCGATCTGCCGTCGGTCATCGACGCCGTGGCGGCCGCGTTCGCGGCCGATGCCCGCGGCGACACCATCATGCCGGCCAAGTCCTACATCGACCTCCCCGCGTACAACGGCGACTTCCGGTCGATGCCGGCGTACGTCCATGCGGGCGACTGGGACGCCGCGGCTGTGAAGTGGGTCAACGTCCATCCGGACAACCCCGCCGACCACGACCTGCCCACGGTACTGGGGACGCTCATCTATTCGGACCCCGAGACAGCGTTCCCGCTTTCGGTGATGGACGGGACGAACCTCACACGCCTGCGGACGGGCGCGGCGGCCGCGGTGGCGACCGACCATCTCGCTGTCCCCGACGCGGACTCGCTGGGGCTCGTCGGGGCCGGCGTCCAGTCGTACACCCAACTGGAAGCTATCGCGGCGGTGCGGGACATCGAGCGGGTGGTCATCGCCGACCAGAGCGCCGAGAAACAGCAGGCCTTCGTCGACCAGTTCGCCGGACGCTTCGACGCCCGGGCGGGGTCTATCGCCGAGGCCGCTGCGTGTGACGTGCTCTCGACGATAACCCCCGTCGAGTCGCCCATCGTCGACCGGGAGTGGCTGGGCGAGCACACTCACGTCAACGCTATCGGGGCCGACGCCGCCGGGAAGCACGAACACGCCGACCGGACCCTGCTCGACGCGAAGCTCGTCATCGACGACTACGAGCAGTGCACCCACTCCGGTGAAATCAACGTCCCGTGGAGCGAGGGCGTCCTGCGCGACGACGACATCTACGGGGAACTCGGCGCTATCGTCGCCGGCGAGCTGGCCGGGCGGGAGCCGAGTGACGGTCTCACCCTCTTTGACTCGACGGGACTGGCGATTCAGGACGTGGCGGCGGCCCACGTCGCCTACGAGAACGCCCGCGAGGCCGGCGAGGGGACCGAGTTCTCGCTCGTGGGGACCTAACTCGGTGTCAGCGCTTCGGTCGCTTTCGAGATGAGCCAGACGATGAGGATGAACGGGAGCAGCGGAAAGAGCAGGACGAGCAACCCGAGGAGCATCCCCCAGCCGATGGCGTCCATGCTCTCGTTCGGGCGCGTTCGCGAGGAGGGTGTCACCGACCGGAGCGGTTCCGGGAGGAGGGAATCGCCGGCCTCGTCGGAGTCTGCTGACATAGTTCTCGGTTCGTCGGCCCGACGAATAAACGTATCTCCGCCGGTCACCGCCGCCCCAGCGCCCCCCTGGCCCTGTCGATAAGCCAGATGACGAGGAGAAGCGGGAGGACGGGGAGCAACAGGATGAGCAGCCCCAGGAATATCAGCCAGCCGATGACGTCCATCTGGGCGTCGGGATGCGTTCCCGACGGCGGCGTCACCGTTCGGAGCGGCCCGGGGAGCCGCGAATCGTCGCCGTCGTCGGCGTCACTCATACTGATTGATACGTCTGTGACGGGCATAAGGCCACGGCCGATTTCTGGGTCCCGTGAAGGGAAAGCTATAGCAACGTCGGTGTCCGACCCACTATCATGACTACGACCGGCGAGGAGCGCGAGCGGGCGTTCGACCACAGCGAGGTCGAGCCGCGCTGGCAGTCGGCCTGGGACGAGGCCGACGTGTTCCGCATCGACGACGACGCCACCGACCCCGAGTACGTGCTGGCGATGTTCCCCTACACCTCGGGGCAACTGCATATGGGCCACGTCCGCAACTACACTATCACGGACGCCTTCGCCCGCTTCGAGCGGATGCGCGGGGAGAGCGTGCTCCACCCGATGGGGTGGGACTCCTTTGGCTTGCCCGCCGAGAACGCCGCCGAGGAGCGCGATACGAACCCGCGGGACTGGACGATGAAATGCATCGACCAGATGCGCGACCAGTTCGTCGAGATGGGCTTTGGCTACGACTGGGAGCGGGAGGTCACCACCTGCGAACCGGAGTACTACCAGTGGAACCAGTGGCTGTTCAAGCAGTTCCGCGAGGCCGGTCTGGTCGAGCGCCAGGCGGCAGAGCTGAACTGGTGTCCCTCCTGTGAGACGGTGCTGGCGGACGAGCAGGTCGAGGGCGAGGCGGAACTGTGCTGGCGGTGTGACACCCCCATCGAACACCGCGAGATGGACCAGTGGTTCCTCACCATCACCGACTACGCCGAGGAGCTACTGGACGGGCTGGACGGTCTGGAGGGTTGGCCCAACAACGTCCGGGAGATGCAGCGCAACTGGATCGGCAAGCAGGAGGGCGCCAGCGTCGCCTTCGAGGTCTCCGAGTACGGCGAAGTCGACATCTTCACGACGCGGCTGGACACCATCCACGGCGCGACCTACTTCTCGCTGGCGCCGGGCCACCCGGTCGCTCGGGAAATCGCCGAGGAGAACGACGAGGTGGCCGACTACGTCGAGATGGCCGAGCAGGCCGAGGCGGACGACTTGGAAGTCACCTCCGGCGTCTTCACCGGCGAGTACGCGACGAATCCGGCGACCGGCGAGGAGATTCCGGTCTACGTCGCCGACTACGTCCTGACCGACGTGGGCACCGGCGCGCTCTATGCGGTGCCGGCCCACGACGACCGCGACCACGAGTTCGCACAGCACCACGATATCGATATCGAGCAGGTCGTCGAGCCCGTCGCCGATGCCGACGTGGATCCCGAGGACGTCGACGTTCAGGAGGCGGCCTACACCGAAGACGGCCTGCTGGTCAACAGCGGCGAGTTCGACGGGCTCACGAGCGCGGAGGCCCGCGAGGAGTTCGTCGAGGTGTTCGACGGCGAACACCGAACGGAGTACAACCTGCGTGACTGGGGTATCTCGCGACAGCGCTACTGGGGCACCCCGATTCCGATGATTCACTGCGAGGACTGTGGCTACGTCGAAGTCCCCGACGAGGACCTGCCGGTCGAACTGCCGGAGTTCGTCCACACCACCGGCAACCCCCTCGATGCGGCCGAGGAGTGGAAACAGACGAGCTGTCCGGACTGTGGGGGCAGCGCCGTTCGGGAGACCGACACGATGGACACGTTCGTCGACTCCTCGTGGTACTTCCTGCGGTACGTCTCGCCCGAGCTCGCCGACGCGCCCTTCGACACCGCGCGGGCGAGCGACTGGATGCCCGTCGACCAGTACGTCGGCGGCATCGAACACGCCGTGATGCACCTGCTGTACGCCCGCTTCTTCACGAAGGTGCTCGACGACGTCGACCTGCTCGACGGCGTTCGCGAGCCGTTCGTGAACCTCACGAACCAGGGGATGGTGCTGGGCGAGAACGGCAACAAGATGTCCAAGAGCCGCGGCAACGGCGTCTCGCCACAGCGAATCATCGACGAGTACGGCGCCGACACCGCCCGGCTGTTCATCATGGAGGCCGCCCAGCCCGAGAAGGAGTTCGCCTGGAGCGCCGAGGGGGTGCAGTCGGCCCACAGCTTCCTGCAGAACGTCTACCGGCTGGTCGACGAGTTCGCGGACGGCGAGATCACGTTCGGAGAAGGGGGCGAGATTGCGGAGTACGTCGCCCGCGAAATCGACGCCACGGCCGCCCGCGCCACCGAGGAGTACGAGCGGTTCCGCTTCAACCACGCTCTGCAGGCGGTGCGTGAACTGGTCTCCCTGCTGCGCCGGTACCGGGAGGCCACGGACCCCGACCGGGCGACCTTCGAGCGCGGGCTGGTGACCGCCGCCAAACTGCTGGCGCCGGTCGCGCCCCACGTCGGCGAGGAGCTGTGGCAGCAACTGGACGGTGACGGACTGATCGCCGAGACCGAGTGGCCCAGCGCCGAGGCACCCGCCGACTACGACATCGAGCGCCGGCTGGTCGAGAACACCCGCGAGGACGTCCGGGACATCGTCGACACGGTCGGCATCGAGAACCCCGAGACCATCACGCTCGCGGTGGCGCCCGACTGGAAGCACGAGGTCGTCTCGATAGCTCGCGAGGCCGACAACGTCGTCCCCGCGGTGATGCAAAACGAGGAGCTCCAGCGCCACGGCGAGGCCGCCGCCGACTTCGCGAAGACGCTGGCCGGCCGGGCCAACATCGACGAACACCTGCCGCCCGAGCGCGAACTGAGCGCGCTCCGGCGGGCCGCGTGGCTCGTCGAGCGCGAGTTCGGCGCCGACGTGGTGGTTCAGTCGGCCGAGGAGGCCGACGACAGCCTCGCGTCGAAAGCCGAACCGGGTCGGCCCGCTATCGACATCGAGGCGTAACTGCGGGCTATCCGGCCTTCCGCCGGTCTCGCGTTGGTCGGCGCTGTCCGCCAGGTTTCATTTCGCCGGACAACCGAGTAGCGCATATGACTCGCGAGAGTGCAGGGGATTCGGAGTTGCGAGGGGGGCTCACGACCGACCGGAAACACGTTCTCGCTCGGCGTGGTCGTCGGGACCCTCACGAACTTGGTTCTCGCGCCCGATGCGGGTCTCGGATTTCTGCTCGTCGCGGCCTTCGGGTTCGTCTCGAGGATGCTCTTCAAAATCGTCGGGGCCGTCGTCGCCGGTACGCTGACCAGTGTGGTGCTCGCGTCGTAGGCTGTCGTGACTACGTCCGGAGCAACCCCGCTTCGCCGAGGTCCCGGAGCACGTCGCTCGCGTGGCCGTCCGGCCGCACGCCCTCGTACAGCCCGACGACCTGGTTGTGGGCGATGACGAACGTCGTCCGCCGGGCGTGGCCGTCGACGAGTTCCACGCCGAACGCCTCGGCGACGTTGCCGTCGGAGTCAGCGAGCAGGTCGAAGGAGACGTTCTCGCTCTCGGCGAAGGCGGCGTGGCTCTCGACGTCGTCGGTCGAGACGCCGTACACCGAGACGCCGTACTCCTCGTAGCGGTCGGCCTCGTCCTCGAACTCCCTGGCCTCGGTGGCACAGCCCGGCGTGTCGTCTTTCGGGTAGAAGTACAGCACCGTCGGCGTCGCGAAGTCGGGGCGGACCCGCTCGCCGCGCTGGTTCTCGGCGACGACGTCGGGGACCGACTCGCCGGGTTCGAGCACCATCTCAGTTCACCGGGATGTTGGTCCCGCCGTCGTCCTCGGCGGTGACTTTCGGCAGCGTGACCGTGAGCACGCCCCCTTCGTAGCTCGCGGCCGTCTCGCTCTCCTCGACCGCTTCGGGGAGCCTGACCGTCCGGCTCGTCGACTGCCGGCGGCGCTCGCGCTGGACGTAGGTTCCGCTCTCGACCTCGCTCTCCTCGCTTTGCTCCGCGCTGATAGTGAGGGTTCGTCCCTCGGCCAGCTGGACGTCGATGTCGTCGCTGTCGTAGCCGGGGAGGTCGGCGTGGACGACGAAGCTGTCGCCCTCGTCGACGACGTCGGTCGGGACGGTGCCGGCGGCGACGCCGAACTGGTCGCCCAGCACGTCGAAGGCGCGCTCTATCTCTCCGAGTGGGTCGCGGTCGCTCATGGGCGAGTGTACACGCTCCCGGAACTTAAGGACTTGAGCGTTCAGCCGGAGTTAGTGCGGTTCCTCTCCGTCGGTCGTCAGAACGTCCCCTCGCCGCATGTATCCCCCGGGCCGTTCAGGCCGCCTCGTCAGGCAGCATCGGCTCTGTCGATGGGGCTGACACGAAGGCCGTGCTGAATACAGAGGGTGTATGTTTCAGCCGAGGCGAGCTAGTGTGGGCGCACACTATAGTTTATCCGGGATGGTCTCGTAGTCCGATATATGAGTAGTGATAGCGTCGACTCCGAGAGCAAGGTTTCGGGGAACCAGGCGAACATTCCCGCCCGCATCCGTCGGGAGCTCGACATCGACGATGGTGACAAACTCCGCTGGCACATCGAGGACAGCGGGACGCTCCGTGTGCAGGTTGTCCAGCAACGTAGCGGTACGTTCAGTGACTTCGACGGCTACGAGGGCGGTGAGGCGACAGCGGTCGAGAGCGAACACGATAACTGGGGCGTAGATTCCGAATAGATGCCGCGCGTACTCGTCGATACGACTGTTCTCTTCGCGGCGACGTACCGCCGAGACAGCGCTCACGATGCTGCTCTCCCTATCCTCAAGGGAATCGATACCGCTGCTCTGCCGGAAGCGGTTGTCCTCGATTACGTGCTCGCCGAGACACTCAATGGATTAACAACACACGCTGGTCATGGCGCCGCTGTCGACTTTCTCGATCGGGTCGAAGAGAACACGCGATTCCACATCGACTCGTTGACGGCGGACGGGTTTGCCACAGCGAAAGCGCTCTTTCGACACCACGAGCGCTTTTCGTTCGTCGACTCCTGTATCGTCGCACATATGCAAGCAGAGGGACTCGGGTATCTCTACGCGTTCGACGATGATTTCGACGCTGCCGAGGACGTCTACCGCCTCGACATCGCAACAAACCCATATCAGCCAGAGTGACCGAAACGCGCCCTGTATCCAGCACCGCCGCCGCCGGAACGTCTCACCGAACGAGACAGACCGGGCCGAACAACCGGACGCTGACGCCCACCCCGTCTAATCTATCACGGTCTCGGTGTCGTAGGAGCCGAGATGACGGACCCAGCCCTTCTCCGCGAGTGCTTCGATGTCCGCCAGCGCCTTCTGGGTGCGCTCCTCGTAGAGCCCGGCGGCGACGTCGATGTGGAAGACGTAGTCGCCGAGTCGCTCGCCGCTTGGGCGCGATTCGACGCGCGTGAGATTGATGTCGCGGTCGGCGAAGGGTTCCAGCAGTTCGAGCAACAGTCCGGGGTAGTCGGCGTTGGGGTAGACGATGAAGGAGGTCTTGCCGCCGCCTTCGGCGCGCTCGCTGGTCGGCGCGACGGCGACGAAGCGGGTCGCGTTCGAGGACTGGTCCTGGATGTCCTCGGCCAGCAACTGGAGGCCGTCGCCGGCGTTGTCCGGGTGGCCGATGGCGGCCACGTCGGGGTCCTCGCGGGCGCGCTCGACGCCGCGGGCCGTCGAGGCGACGGCCTCCACGTCGACGCCGGGGTAGTGTTCCTCCAGCCAGCCGCGACACTGGGCCAGCGCCTGTGCGTGGCTGGCGACGAGCGAGAACGAGTCGTCCTGTGCCAGCAGGGCGTGGCGGATGGGCGTGATTATCTCCCGGACGACGGCCACGTCGTGGTTGGTGAACGCGTCGAGCGACTCCGTGACCGACCCCTCGATGCTGTTCTCGACGGGGACGACGCCGCGGTCGGCCTCGCCGTCGGCGACGGCCTCGACGATAGCGGTCATCGATTCGGCGAAGGCGATGTCGCCGTCGTCGGCGACTGCCCGGGCGGCCCGGTGGGAGTACGTCCCGGACGGCCCCAGCGTGATAGTCGTCATGTGGAGCGGTACTCCGTTCGGGGACAAAAGGACGGTGGTCGTCAGCTGAGCGTCGCCAGTTCCGCGTCCGTGAGTTCGATGTCGGCGGCGGCGACGTTCTGCTCCAGATGCGCGATGTCGGCGGTCCCCGGAATCGGCAGCGTCACCTCGGAGGACCGCAGGAGCCACGCCAGCGCTATCTGGTGGGGCGTGGCCTCGTGGGCGTCGGCGATATCGCCGATGCCGTCGACCTCATCGAGGTCCCCGGCCGCGAGCGGGAACCACGGGATGAAGCCGACGCCGTAGTTCTCACACGCGTCGAGGACTGCCTGGGCGTCGCGGTTGGCGACGTTGTACTGGTTCTGGACCGTCGCCACGTCGACGATATCGCGGGCCGTCTCCAGCTGGTCGACGCTGACGTTCGAGAGGCCGACGTGGCGAATCAGCCCCTCGTCTTTCAGCTCCGCCAGCGCGTGGACGGAGTCCTCGAAGGGGGTGTCCGGGTCGGGCCGGTGGAGCTGGTAGAGGTCGATGGTGTCGACGCCCAGCCGGTCCAGCGAACAGAGGTGGGCGTTGCGGAGGTAGTCGGGGTCGCCGTGGGCGAGCCAGTCGCCGTCGGTGTTGCGCAGCAGGCCCCCTTTCGTCGCGACGACGAGATCCTCGCGGCCGGGGTCGAGCGCCTCGCCGATGAGCCGTTCGGAGACGCCGGGGCCGTAGGAGTCGGCGGTGTCGATGAAGTCGACGCCGAGTTCGACGGTCCGTCGCAGTACGTCGTGAGCGTTCCCGACGTCGTCCGGCTCGCCGATGACGCCGTCGCCGGTGAGGCGCATCGCGCCGAAGCCGAGTCGGTTGACCGTCAGGTCGCCACCGATGTCGAAGGTGTCGTTGGCCATGCCCCAATCTGGCGGGCGAGGCTGAAAGGTGGCCGGGGTAGTCACTCGCCGCGTTGCCGGGCCAGCGACAGCCGCACGGAGAGATAGCTCCCCGCGTAGAAGACGGCGACGCTGGCGCTGAAAGCCACCAGCGAGACCGTGGCGACGGGGAGGCCGATACCAGAGGCGACGAAGGGGTTGGCCCCTGCCGTCGCGATGTAGCTACTGAGGGCCGCCTCGCCGCCGAGGCCCACGGCGAACAGACAGACCGTCAGCAGGATGGCCAGCCCGCCGGTGCCGAGCCCGACGTATCTGGCGAAGTCCTCGACGTCGAGCGCCGTGTGAGCCTGCGATTCCGACAGCGGCGCCTGCCGGAGGCGGTACAGCGCCGTCCCGACGAGCAGCGCCGCGCCGAGCAGTTCCAACAGCCCGCCGAACACGCCCAACAGCAGTACCTTCGGCGAGGCGGTGCCGGGGTCGGTCGCGGGGAGGAAGCCGGCGACGCTCTGCGGGAAGAGCCCGTACACCGGGAGCAGTACCGCGAGCAGTCCGAGCAGCGCGCTCTGGAGCGTCAGCGTGCGCGGGACCGACTGGCGGAGGAAGGCGTGGCGTTCGTAGCGGACGCGTTCGTACGTACTACCGGAGAGAATCGCGCTCGTGATGTGGTCGTCTGACGGAGTGTCGGTGGTCATATATCTTGCCGGTTCTGGCGGTGGTTTCCCAAGCGAGAATATAACTTTTGTGACTGCTTTTGAGGCTGCCCTCGTGGGCTCCTCACTGCGTGTGGATGGCCTCGCCGCGAGCGGCCTTGGCGGCCTCGTGGACGGCCTCGGAGAGCGTGGGATGGGTGTGTATCGTCCCCGCGATATCTTCGAGTCGCGCGCCCAGTTCGATGGCCAGCCCGACCTCGGCGACGAGTTCGGAGGCCTCGGGGCCGACAATCTGGGCCCCGAGCAGGAACTCCGTATCCGCGTCGGCGACGAGCCGGACGAACCCCTCGCGCTCGTCGAGCGTCAGCGCCCGGCCGCTCGCTCTGAGCGGCATCTCGCCGACGACGGGGTCGAAGCCGGCCTCGCGGGCCTCGGCGTACGTCATGCCGACGGTCCCGATTTCGGGGTCGGTGAAGACGGCGGCGGGGACGGCCTGGTGGTCCAGGGCCGACGGCTCGCCCGCCGCGACCTCGGCGGCCACCTCGCCCTCGGCCATCGCCTTGTGGGCCAGCATCGGCTCACCGGCCACGTCGCCGACGGCGAAGACGCCGTCCAGCTCGGTCCGGGCCTGCTCGTCCGTCGCGAGGAACCCGTCCCCGTCGGGGTCGAGGTCGACGTTGTCGAGGCCGAGCGTGTCGGTGACCGGTTCGCGACCGACGGCCACGAGGGCCTTCTCGGCGTGGTACTCCTCGATGCCGTCGTCCTCGTCGGTCGTCGCCACGCGGATGCGCCCGTCGTCGAGGGGCTCCCAGCCGCTCGCGGCCTCGCCGAAGGCGAAGCCGACGCCCAGCGACTCGGCGCGCTCGCGCACCACGGCGGCCACGTCGTCCTCGTAGCCCGGCAACACGTCGTCCAGCATCTCGACGACGGTCACGTCCGCGCCGAGCTTCGCGAACACCGTCGACAGCTCCATCCCGATGTAGCCCGCCCCGACGACGAGCAGGTCGTCGGGCACCGTTTCGAGGGCCAGCGCCTCGCGCGAGGAGAGGATCTGCTCGCCGTCGAAGGGCAGGTCCGGTACCTCGATGGGCCGGCTCCCGGTCGCGACGACGGCGTGCTCGAAGGCGACGGTCTCGGAGCCCTGCCCCTCGCCGCCGTGGGCCACCCGGACCGTCTCCTCGTCGACGAACTCGGCGGTCCCCTCGACGAGATTGACCCCCGCGGACTTACACAGCGACTCGACGCCCCGCGTCAGCCGGGTGACCACCCCGTCTTTCCACTCCGTCATCGCGTTCATGTCGACGGCGGGGTCCGCGAAGACGCCCATCCCCTCGGCCTCCCGGGCGTCGTGGGCCACGTCGGCCGCCGAGATGAGCGCTTTCGAGGGGATACAGCCGTGGTTGAGACAGGTCCCCCCGTAGGCGTCCCGTTCGACCAGCGTCGTATCGAGGCCCAGCTGGGCGCCTCTGATGGCGGCGACGTAGCCGCCCGGCCCGCCACCGATGACCAGTAACTCCGTTCCCGTGGTAACGTCTCCAACGACCATACGCGTGTCTCGACGCCCGCCCGGATAAAGGGGCCGAGCTAGGAGCCGTCGCGGACACTGCGTTCGGCACCGCCACTGCGAACAGCCGGAAAGCCCCGAAGGCGCTTCGCACATTCTGCCCCTCGCGGAGCCGGAGGCTCCGCACAGCCACGTCCGTTCCCAGCCGACACACTGAAGCCCGCCATCACGAATGACATCGACATGCACGTCACCGTCGAGGTGGCCGGCGAAGAGACCCACGAGGTCACCGTCCCAGAGGACGCCACCTACGCCGACCTGCTCGGTCCGCTCGAACTCTCACCGCACGAGGTGTCGGTGATGGTCGGGGACCGAACGGTCCCGACGAACCAGCCGGTCGAGAGCGAACACGTCCGCGTCGTCCGGCTCATCAAGGGCGGCTGAGCGCCGCGACGGCCACTGGCTAGCTGAGCTGGTCGAGAAACGCCGACCACCGTTTGTGGTCCTCGACGTCGGCCGTCCGTGCCGTCTCGCCGTAGTCCGGCTGTCTGATGTTCTCCAGGGCGTGCAGCGCCCGGTCGATACCGATAATCTCGTCGGCCAGCGTCTCCGCCTCCTCGCGGTCCAGCGGCGCGGACTCCAGCCGTTCCAGCCGCTCGGCGCGCTCGGTTCGCAGCGTCTCTTTGGCGCTAGCGAGCAGGCCCCGACTCTCCGGTGGGACCCCCGGGACCGTCCGGGTCTCGATGACGAACTCCGCCAGCGGTAGTTCCTCGCCGCCGACAGTGACCGTCTCCGGCAGCGACACTCCGACCGTCGCGCTCTGGCGGTTGACACGTCGCAGGAGCTTCTCGCGCGCCGCATCGTCCATACCGGGACGTGGGCGACCCGAGTGAAAAATGCGCGGTCGCCGTGACGGTGTTTGGTCACCACTCCGTAACCCCTCGTTTTTGCCCGTCGAGAGTCTATGACTGCCATGTCCATCGAGGCGACCGACTTCTCCCTGCCCAACGTCGGGCCGGGTCCCGACCCGCTGTCGCTGTCCGGACTCGCCGCCGACCACGACTTCGCCCTCCTCCTGTTCCAGCGGGACCACTACTGCACGAACTGCCGAAAGCAGGTCCAGACCGTCGCGGGCCGCTACGACGAGTTCGCCGGCCGGAACACCGAGGTGGTCTCCATCGTCCCCGAGCCGCCGGAGACGGTCCGCGAGTGGCAGGACAGCTACGACCTCCCCTATCCGCTGGTCGCGGACCCCGAGACGACGGCCGGCGACGCCTACGACCAGCCCGTTCGCTTTGGCTTCCTGGGCGACTGGAGCGACTTCCTCGGGCGGATGCCCGAAGCCGTGCTCGTCGACCTGCGGGACGAGCCGGCAGTCGTCTGGCAGTACCGCGGCAAGTCGACGTTCGATCGGCCCAGCGTCGACGACCTGCTGTCGGCCATCGACGACGCCCGCGACGCATGACCGCCGTCCGCGAAGCCGCTGTCGCGGACCTGCCGGACGTGATGAACGTCCTCGACGGCGCGGTGCTCGAAGCGGACGCGGCCGCCGTCCGGGACGCCATCGCCGACGACGACGTGCTCGTGGCCGTCTCCGGGGACGGGGAGCGGGTCCTCGGCGCGCTCGTGCTCGACGGGGACCACGTCGACGCCGTCGCGGTCCGTCGGCGCCGACGCGGGCAGGGCATCGGGACCGAACTGGTCGAGGCGGCCGCCGACCGGCGAGAGCGCCTGACGGCGGCCTTCGACGCGGACCTGCGCCCGTTCTACGAGGGGCTGGGATTCACGCTGGAACCGGCCGACGAATCCGGCCGTTTTCGGGGCGAGCGTTAGTTTCTCCCCCCGAACAGCAGTTTTTACTGTGTCCGTATCCACTCCGAGACAACTGTGTCTGCGATAGACCCTTCCGGTATGGCGTCGGTCCGGGTGATCCGGACGGTGGCATTTCTCGTCGACTTCACGCTGTCGAGCGTCGTGGCCGCGACGCTGTGGTTCGTGTTCGCTGTCATCCGAACGCTCGTCGGTGTGGGTTCGTCGCTGGGCGCGGTGGCCGCCGATTCGCCCGGGACGGCGGCGATGGTCGGCTCCAGCCTGTTGGATCTGGCGCTGGGTTTCGCCCTGTGGCTCCTCATCGCCCTCGTGGTCGGCGGCTACTTCGTCGTCCAGCTCCAGCTGAAAGGCCAGACGCTCGGGATGCGGCTGCTCGACCTCGTGGTGGTGAGCGAGGACGGCACCGCGATAACACGACAACAGGCGCTCGAACGGACCGCAGTGCTCCTCGCGCCGCTGCCGCTGATGGCGCTTTCGAGCGTGCTCGTCCCCCTCGTGGGCTTTTTCATCGCGCTGTTTCTGATGACCGTCTGGCTCCTCGTCGAAGCCGCCGTGCTCGTGCTCGACGAGGACGCACAGCGCCTCGGCGACCGGGTCGCGGGGACCCTCGTCGTCGAGGAATCGCTCTGACGGTCAGTTCCGCCGCCCCGAGAGCTGCTCGACGTCGAGTTCGTACAGCGTCAGCTCGACCTCGTCGTGGGCCTCGTCGAACAGCCGGATGGGTGGGAACCGCTCGTTGATGGACTCGATGTCGTAGGCCGGATGACTCTGTGGCACCTGCTCGATGGGGCCGCGAGCGACGACGCTCCAGCCGCGTTCCTCCGCCGGGCCGGCCGTCTCCTCGGTCTCGAAGACGACGTAGGTCGCCGCCTCGGTCGTCTCGATGTACTCGGCTTTCCTGTTGTCGGGCGTCTCGCCGAGCCGGAAAAAGAGCCGCCCGTCCTCGTAGTGGTGATACAGCGGAACAGCGTAGCTGGTGTTACTGTCGGCCAGCGCGAGGACGCCGTGGTCCACGCGTTGCAGGTGTGATTCGACCTCTGGCTCGCTCATGGCCCTGGTGTAGGCAAACTGGGCGTCGGGGTCCATGGCAGGCCTACGTTCGCTGACATGTTAAGTCACTGGCTCGCCCGGCGGCGGCACCGAACTCCGTAGACTGGGTCAGCCAAGGAGGTACCGCATCCACGGGAACCGCTCGGTCAGGGGCACGCCGCCGACCTCGTAGCGCTCGATGTACTGGTCGAGCCCCATGATTCGGCCCGCGCCGAAGGCCGCGACCGAGAGGAACACGAGCATGTACGCGAAGTCGCCGTTGATGTAGCCGTGGGCGATGTCCCAGTTCCCGAGGTAGAACAGGAGCATCATGGCTGCGCCCCAGAACGCCGCGAGGCGGGTGAGCGCGCCGACGATGAGCCCGAGTCCGATGAGCAACTCGCCCCACGGGACGGCGACGTTCACGAAGTCGACGAACCACGGCGCCGACCCCATCGCGGTGAAGAGCCCGGCCGCGGGGCTCCCGTTGGCCTGCGGGGCGTTCGTGAGGTAGCCGGACGCGCTGAAGCCCCCGGACAGCACCTTATCGAACCCGCTCTGGAAGAACGCCACGCCCATCATGATACGCAAGGCGAGGATGAACCAGACGGAGAGCGTGTGCAGTCTGCCTTCCGCGGTGAGTCCGCCGACGGTGCTTCGAAGAGACACTTCCTGTGACGACATACGAGAATATACGACTAACTAGATGGTAAGTACGTAACGCTGTTCCCGGACACCGAGAACAGCCAGTCGGTATGTCGTCCGGCAGTATCTCTACCGCTCAGACCAGCGGCTCGACGAGTTCGCGGCCGGCTTCGAGCAGTTCCTCGACGCGCTCCTCGCTGCCCGCCTCGGCGTAGATGCGGAGCTTCGGCTCGGTGCCGGAGGGTCGCATCAGCAGCCACGTGCCGTCTTCGAGGCGCACCTTGAACCCGTCGACGGTGTTGATGCCGTCGACGGCGACGCCGGCGACGGCGTCGGGGAGTTCGGTCTCCAGGTCCGAGAGCACCGGCTCCTTGCGGTCGTCGGGGCAATCGACGCTGATTCGGGACTGGTGGATTTCGCCGTACGCTTCGATGAGGCCGTCGACGCGGGAATCGAGCGACGTCTCGCTCTCCGCGGCCGCGGCGACCAGCGCCAGCAGGACGCCGTCCTTGTTCCGGAGGTGGTCGGTCAGGCCGAAGCCGCCCGATTCCTCGCCGCCGAAGAGGGCGTCGTGTTCGGCCATCGCCTCGGCGACCCACTTGAAGCCGACGGCGGTCTCGTGGACGTCCTGACCGTGGTCGTGGGCGACCTCGTCGACGATGCTGGACGTGGAGACGGTCCGGACCACGTCGCCCTCACGCGTTTCCAGCAGGTAGTCGTACATCGCGGCCAGGAACAGGTTCGGGTCGAGAAAGCCCCGCTCGGGCGTGACGATACCGAGTCGGTCGGCGTCGCCGTCGTTGACGAAGCCGATGTCGGCGCCGCCCTCGGTGACCGCCTCGATGAGTTCGCCGACCTTCTCGGCGGTCGGTTCCGGCGAGCCGCCGCCGAACTCGGGGTCGAGATAGTCCCGCATCGCGGTGACGTCGGCGCCGGCGCGTTCGAGCAGGGCGTCCGTGACGCCGCGGCCGCTGCCGTACATCGCGTCGTAGGCCACGGTGAGCCCGTCGAGGTCGGCGTCGGCGTAGTCGATGGCGTGGTCGGCGTAGTCGGCGACGAGGTCGCGCTCGGTGACCTCGCCGTGTTCGTCCTCGGGGAGGCTCTCCGGCTCCGCGAGGTTCGACACCACGTCCTCGGTGATGTCGGGCAGCGCGGGGGCGCCCTGCCCGGGGATGAACTTCACGCCGTTGTACTCGGGCGGGTTGTGACTCGCCGTGATCTGGAGCGCCCCGGCGTGGTCACCCTCCTTGGCCGTCCACGCGACGACGGGTGTCGGCGTGTCCCGCTCGGGCAGGAGCACGTCGAAGCCGTTAGCACACAGCACGCGGGCCAGTTCCTCGGCGAAGCCGCGCGAGGTGTTGCGGGCGTCGTAGCCGACGACGACCGAGTCGCCCTCGTCGCGCTCCCGTAGCGTCGTGGCGATGGCCTGCCCGACGATGCGCACCCGCGGTTCCGTGAACACGTCGAGGGTCGCTCGCCAGCCGTCCGTTCCGAAGCTTATCGCTGCGGCATCGTCTTCGTCCATAGTCGACCACTCACGTGGGGCGGTCAAAAAGTCACCCATCTTTCAGGGGTCGAGCGCGGCCCGCTCTACGGGTCGCTGTGGCTCCCGTCCCGTCGGGGGCCGTCGCCCTCGACGAGTGTCTCTTTCTCGGCCCGCGACAGCTGTTTTATCTCGTACTCGCGGCTCATCGCCGCCGACTTCGACTCGAAACGCTCGACGTGGACGAGTTCGACGGGCGTCCGGCCGCGGGTGTACTTCGCGCCGTCCCCGTCGTCGTGTTCACGCACCCGGCGCTCCACGTCGGTCGTGTAGCCGGTGTAAAAGCTTCCGTCACTACACCGCAGCACGTAGGCGTAGTGAACAGGGCTCCGCGTGGTGGTCATCGCACGATGCGGGTGGCCCAGTGGGCCTCGTACGGTTGGTTGTAGCTGTTTCCCGGTAGTCCCGGGGCGGGACTACAACCATCCGTATCACGCTTGGTGGGCGCGCTCTTTCGACACCTCGGCGATGCCAGCGTTCGCCGAGCAGTTCGGGCAGGCCCGGATGTGTCCGTACTCGTCCGCGAACACACGGGCGAACTGGTCTGAAACGTGCGCGCCGCAGTGATTGCATTCGGGCATCGTGTTCGTCGGCGACACCACCGCCGACATACAATCAGAGGTGTTCTAGTCCTATATTCCTTTACCCAAATGGTTTGGTATCCACGGTAGCTGACAGGTGCACGCGCCCTCATTTGCCCCCCCGCGCGGCCCCGACCTGTCTGGCGATGAGCCCGGCCTGTGTGCCCGCGGTAAAGCCCGCGTCGATGTTGACCACCGACAGCGCGGTACAGGACTGCAACATCCCGGAGAGGGCGGCCTCGCCGTCGCCGCCGTGACCGTAGCCCGTCGAGACGGGGAGTGCGACGACCGGCACGTCGACGAGGCCCGCGACGACGGTGGGCAGGGCGCCCTCTCGGCCCGCAGCGACGACCAGCACGTCGTGCGTGCGCAACCGGTCGACCGCGTCGACGGTCCGTGCGAGGCTCGCGACGCCCACGTCGTCGATTCTCGTCACGTCGGCCCCCATCTCGCGGGCCATCATCGCCGCCTCGCCGGCCGGAACGGCGTCCGAGGTCCCGGCGGTGACGACGCCGACGCTGGCGTCGACAGCGGGCCGCTCGAACCCCGACGCCGTGGCCACGAGCCAGTCCGACCGCTCGGACCAGCGGACCGACGCGTCGGTGTCGAGGCCCGCCAGCTCCCGCCGGACGGCCCCAGCTTCGCTGCCGTCGATTCGCGTGACGATGGCCCGGCCGGTCGTCTCGACGGCCGTCGCCGCGAGGTCGGCTATCTCCGCAGCTGTCTTGCCCGCCCCCAGCACTGCCTCGGGGACGCCCGACCGGCGCTCCCGGGCGGCGTCGAACCGGCCGGCACCGGTCGTCGCGTACCCCGAGAGCGCCGTCTCGGCCTCGGCGGGGGTGAGTTCGCCCGCCGCGACCGCGTCCAGTATCTCGCGCATGCTGGCTCCTCCGTGGGCCGGCTACTCTTATCCGTCGGTCTCAGTGCGGTCGTCGTCCCGATGTGCCGGTACTCGTCGACCCGAGCGTCGGCGATATCCGGACACGGAGTGCGACGATTCCCTATCCGGGCCCCAGCGCGCGCGAGACGGCGAGATAGCGCGACAGCTCATCCCTTATCAACTGTTTGGCCGAACGGGGAATTTCCGCCCGCTAACGTACCTTATTTATATGGGTGCTGTTGTCCGAAACCGTCTCAAACCCCCGTTAGTACCGCCGAGAGCGGACTCATTGGGGAAAGTATTTAAACAATCCCTTCGCAGAAACGCAGTGTATGGCAGACCTAATCGTCAAAGCCGCCGTTAAGGAAGAGCTCGATGACATGAACGTTGCGTCGGACTTCTACGATGCACTCGACGCCGAGGTCGAGGAACTGCTCGCCGACGCCGCTCGACGAGCTGACGCCAACGACCGAAAGACCGTTCAGCCGCGAGACCTGTAAGGTCGCCGCCACCCGATTTTTCTTTCAGCGAACCGCGTAGCGGCGGCGCCACTCGACAGCGACAACACCCGGACAGCTACAGCTCTCGGACCGTCACGCCGTCCTCACTGCCGACGTGGACCTCGTCGGCCAGCCCGACGAACAGCCCGTGTTCGACGACGCCGGGGAGCGACGCGAGGGTCTGCCCCAGAGCCGCCGGGTCGTCGATATCGCCGAAGTCGCAGTCCAGCACGAGGTTCCCGTTGTCGGTGACGACGGGGCCGTCCTTGCGCTCGGCCTGCCGGAGCGTCGGCTCGCCGCCCGTCTGCCGTACCGACGCGGCCACTGTGGTCCGTGCGGCCGGCAGCACCTCCACCGGCACCGGGTGTGAGAGCGTCTCGGCGGTCTTCGTCGGGTCGGCGACGACGAGAAATCGGTCCGCGCTCGCGTCGACGATTTTCTCGCGGGCGTGGGCCGCCCCGCCGCCTTTTATCAGGTCGGCGCCGGCCACCTCGTCGGCGCCGTCGATGGCCAGGTCCACACTGGCGTCGTCGAGTTCGGTCAGCGGGATGCCGACCTCGCGAGCGAGTTCCCGCGACTGGAAGGAGGTCGGGACGCCGACGATATCGAGGCCGGCGTCGACCCGCCGCCCGATGGCCCGGATGGCGTGTGCCGTCGTACTCCCGGTGCCCAGCCCGACGACCATCCCGTCCTCGACCGCTTCGGCCGCTGACTCGCCGGCCGCCCGTTTCGCCGCGTCGGAGCCGCCCTGTTTCATACCTGACCCTCCGCCGACGCGGACAAAACGTTTGTTCTCCCGGACGGAACGAGTCGTATGGACTGCACGTACTGTGGCTGTGCTGTCGAAGCCCACGACCCGGTGTATCTCTCCCGGGAGCCGGGCGACGAGCCCACCAGCCAGTTCTGTAACTACGGCTGCCTGTCGGCACACGTCGAGACCGCGGGGCTGACGACGGGCACGGCCTGTCACTGGTCGCCGGCGGGTGAGCGGTAGCCTTTTTTCGCCTCCCTGCGCCGTCTGTGTATGACACTCTTCGGGACGAGCGGTATCAGGGGTCCAGTCGGCGAGACAGTGACGGCCGACCTGGCGCTGTCCGTGGGCCGGGCGCTGGGCGTCGACTGTGCTCGCGTCGTCGTCGGTCGGGACCCGAGAGCGAGCGGCGAGTTCCTCCAGTCGGCGCTGGTCGCCGGCCTGCGCGAGAGCGGTACCGACGTCGTCGACGTGGGCGTGGCGGCGACGCCGACCGTCGGTCGCGCGGTGGGATGGCGCGACGCCGACGCCGGCGTCTCGATAACCGCGAGCCACAACCCGCCGGAGGACAACGGCCTGAAGCTCTGGCAACCGTCGGGGCAGGCCTTCGACGGCGAGGGGCAGGAGCGGATCGAGGGGCGCCTCGCCGACGGGGCGTTCGAGCCGGCCGCGTGGGACGACGCCGGCAGCGTCGAGACGTGGAACGCCCGCAGTCGCCACGCCGAGGCCATCCGGGCCGAACTCGACCGCGAGTCGATGGACAGCCGCGTCGTCGTCGACGTGGGCAACGGCGCCGGCGGTGTCACCGTCGACGTGCTGCAGGCGATGGGCTGTCACGTCGAGACGCTCAACGGCCAGCCCGACGGGGCGTTCCCCGGGCGGCCCAGCGAGCCGACGGCCGAGAACTGCCAGTCCCTGTCCACGCTGGTCGGGGCGAGCGACGCGGACATCGGTATCGCCCACGACGGCGACGCCGACCGGATGCGCGCGGTGGCCGCCGACGGCACCTACCTCACCGGCGACGCCACGCTCGCGCTGTTCGCCCGGGCCGCCGCCGAGGCCGGCCAGCGCGTCGCCGTTCCGGTCGACACCAGTCTGGCGGTCGCGGACTACCTCGCGGAGATCGACGTCGGCGTTGAGTACACGCCGGTCGGCGACGTCTACGTCGCCGAGGCCGCCGAGGCCCCCGACGTGGCCTTCGGCGGGGAGCCAAGCGGCGCGTGGATATGGCCCGACCACACGCTCTGTCCGGACGGGCCGCTCGCGGCCTGTACCATCGCGGCGCTCGACGCCGACCGCCCCCTCGGGGAGCGCATCGCCGAGGTGCCGACCTACCCCATCCGCCGGGACAGCGTCGCGGTCGAGGCGAAGGCGGCGGTGATGGAGCGGGTCCGCGAGCAGGTGCTCGCCGAGTACGACGACGTGACGACCCTCGATGGGGTACGCGTCGACCTGGGCGACGCGTGGTTCCTGCTGCGAGCCAGCGGGACCCAGTCGCTCGTGCGCGTGACCGCCGAGGCCCGCGAGGCGTCCCGAGCAGACGAGGTGCTGGCCGTGGCTCGCGACTGTCTGGCGGACGCTCGCAAGTAACGGGGGTGTCCCCGCGACCGACCCAGTCACGGGGGTATGCGTCGGTTATCTACGCGTCGACCGGGCGTCCCGGATGTCGGCCCCGTCGCGTATCTTGTCCTCACACTGCGGGCAGACCCGTGGTTTCTCGACGCCGTTTGGCGTAAAGACCCGCGCGTATGCGGCAGTTACAAAATTCTCACAGTTCTGGCATTCCGGCATACACCCCAGAGGACGGGTTATATCGTCTTAATTGTGGTGTCGTGGTGTAGCGTGACACACCTGGTCAGAAATCGCTCGTCACGGCGTCGTCTTCGCCGAGTTCGACGACGCCGTCGAACAGTTCGCGGAAGGCGGCGACGGTCTCCTCGTCGTGGACGCCCTGTGCGAGGTGGAACATCCCGACGGCGTCGTACTCGGAGAGGAGGTCGAGGATGTCGCCGACGGCCGCTATCGCCCGCTCCTCGTCGGCGTAGTAGATGAGCTCGGTCACCGAGTCGAAGCTCACGCGCAGTTTCCCGTCGTGGGTCGCGAGGAACTGCTCGGTCTCCTCGACGATGCCCTCGAGGTCGTCGGGCGCGGAGACGTAGCGGACGTTGTCGGACTGGCGGCGGGTGTACCCCCGCTCGACCGACAGCGTATCGAGGATGGTGGCGCTCTCCTCGTCGACCTCGTAGTACTCCAGTTTCTGTTTGACCTCGCGGGCGGTCGTCCGCGTCGAGATGACCAGCATCGCGTCCGTGTCCGTCGAGAGGAAGTCGGTGTCGAGTCGGTCCGTCGCACCGGTACTGGGGTGGACGAGGAGGATCCCGGTGCCACCTTCGACGGTGTCTGGCGTGTTGTCGATGGCCAGCGTATAGTCCATATGCCAGAACGGGCGGGACGACGGACATTAACTTTTGCGAGGGCGCGCCGGGTCAGAACACGCTGTCGGCCGTCGCCGCGCCGACGACGGAAAAGATAGCGCCGACGGTGACCGCCTTGAGCGTCGTCAGGGCGACGGTCGTCGGCGTCGGGTTCGGGAGGATGCCGCCCTCGACGAGGAAGGCCTCGGGGGCGGTAAACACCAGCGCCAGCACCGCGACGGAGCCGAAGGCGACGACCATCAGGGAGACGAACCGAATCGGCACGCCGGCCACCTCGGCCTCGCGTTCGAGGTCGCGGTCGTCGTCGGCCTTGTACAGCGCGCCGTAGCCGATGGTGAAGACGATGGCAGCGACGGCGGCGGCGTGGTAGCCGCTCATGTTCGCCGCCAGCACCCACACCTCCTCGGTGACGACGAAGGGGCCCGCCAGCAGGAAGCCGCCGACCACCTGCTGGGCGGTGTCCGCGATTCGGTAGCGTCGTCGTCGGGCCATACCTCCCCGTCTGTAGCCACGGGGATAACTTTCGGGCATTTGCCGCGTCTGCAGGGAGCTTGCCGTCGGGTGTTGCCACACACCCCGAGACGCTCCCGCCCGAACCGGCGACACGTGACCGAGCCGAAGGGGGTTTTGCCGCGCCGCTCTCAGCGGTCGTATGAGCGTCAGCGACGAGTTCGACGACTGGGCCGCCCGCGGGAAGGACCGCGGGATGGAAGACCGCCACTGGCACACCGCAAAGCACGTCCTCGCGCGGATGCCCGTCGAATCGGGCGACACGGTGCTGGACCTCGGGTCCGGAAGCGGCTACGCCGGCCGCGCGCTGAAAGAGACCGCCGACGCGGGGCGGGCCTACGGTATCGACGCCTCCCCGGCGATGGCGGAAAACGCCCGGTCGTACACCGACGACGGCGCCGTCGGGTTCCTCGTGGGCGATTTCGAGCGACTCCCCTTCGCGACCGACAGCGTCGACCACTGCTTCTCGATGGAGGCGTTCTACTACGCCGAGGACCCCCACGCGGTCCTCGACGAGGTGGCCCGCGTCCTCCGACCCGGCGGCAGCTTCCACTGTGCGGTGAACTACTACGAAGAGAACGTCCACTCCCACGCGTGGGACGAGCTGGTCGACGTGCCCATGACCCGCTGGAGCGGGCCGGAGTACCGCCGCGCGTTCCGCGAGGCGGGGATGGCCGTCGCCGTCCAGGACAACGTTCCGGACCGCGACATCGAGATTCCGCCGGCGGGCGAGTTCCCCACCGAGGAGTGGGACACGCGCGAGGCGATGGTCGAGCGCTACCGGGAGTTCGGGACGCTCGTGACCGTCGGCGTCGCGCCCTGACACTGTTTCGCGACTCGCTCTCGCTGTCGGAGGAACCCTTTTGGTAACCACTCGACAAGGTAGGCCGTGCCGACTCGACAGCGGACGTACGTCCTCGCAGGCCTGCTCGTCCTGCTGGTATCGCTTTCGATGGTGTTGCTGTCGAGCGTGCTGGCGACCGTCTTCTTCGCTATCACGGTCGCGTACGTCCTCTTTCCGCTGTCCGAGTGGTTCGTCGACCAGGGGCTCTCGAAGCGTATCGCTGCCGCTGTCTCGACGGGTATCGCGTTCGTCGCGGGCTCGCTGGTGCTGCTTCCGCTGGTCTTCGTCGTCTACCGGCGTCGGCGGGACCTCTTTGCGTTCTTTGTGCGGCTCCCCGACGAGATTCTGCTCTCCGTGGGCGAGTTCACCTACGTCGTCGACGTGCAGGCGGCGCTGGTGGCACTCCGTGATGGGACCGCTGACGTGGCGGTGGGGTTCGCGAGCGAGACGCCAATCTTGGCCCTGAAAGCCGTCCTCTTCACCCTCCTCGTCTACGCGATGCTCTGGCGACCGAACGCACCGAGCGCAGTCGTCTATCGGACCGTCCCGAAGCCCTACCACGACGTCGTCAGCCGCTTTCACAAGCGGCTGCGCTCGACGCTGTACGCCATCTACGTCCTGCAAGCGGCGACGGCCTTTGGCACCTTCCTCGTGGCTTGGGTCCTCTTTGCCCTGCTTGGCTACAACGGCGCGTTCGCGCTGGCGGTCGCCGCCGGCATCCTGCAGTTCGTCCCCGTCGTCGGCCCCAGCGTCGTCATCCTCGCCATCGCCGCCGCGAAGGCCGTCGCTGGGGACGCCGTCGGCGCGGTCGTCGTCACCGTGCTCGGACTCACGCTCGTCGGCTTTCTCCCCGATGCGGTCATCCGGCCGCGGCTGGCCCGCTACACGACCGGGATGCCCGCCAGCCTCTACTTCGTCGGCTTCACCGGCGGCATCCTCTCGATGGGCCTCATCGGGTTCATCGCCGGCCCGGTCGTCATCGCACTGCTGGTTGAGGCGGTCAATCTGCTGGCCGCGGAGCACGGGCCGACGGAGTCGAGTTAGCGCTCTGTCTCCAGCGGTCGGTCCTGTGCCTCCCACTCGGTGAGGCTCCCCTCGTAGAACTCGACGGTCTCGAAGCCCAGATGCCGGAGGACGACGTAGGTGTGGCTGATGCGTCTGGCGGTGTTGCAGTACAACACGACGCGCTTTTCGGGGACGATACCGGCCGCTTCGAGCACGGCGAGGGCGTCCTCGCGCGCCAGCAGGCCACGTGTCTCGTCGTCGACGAGCTCCCGCCAGTCGAGCAGTCGCGCACCGGGGATGTGCCCCTCGGCGTACTCCGATTCGTCGCGCGTGTCGACGAGGACGGCGTCGGGGTCGTCGGCCGCGGCGGCCACAGTGTCGGAATCGACCAGCGGCGTCGTCTCCGGCGGGTCGACACTGTAGTCGGTCGGTTCGACCGCGGGCGTCTCGCCGCTCGTCGGGTGTTCGAGCTGCCAGCTGGAGAAGTCGCCGTCGAGCAGGTGGAGCGCCGCGGGGTCGTGGCCCAGCAGCTCGGCCGTCACGAGGAACCGCGCGGCGAAGACGCCGTGGTGGTCGTCGTAGGCCACGAGCTCGCTGTCGGCGCTGACACCGGCCGCCGAGAGCAGGTCGCCCCACTCCTCACGGCTCGGCAGCATGCCCTCGCTGTCGCTCGACCCGGTCCGGAAACTGTCGAACGGGACGCTCACGGCCCCCGGCAGATGGGCCATCGCGTCGTACTCCCAGCCGTCGCGCACGTCGACGATGCGGAGCCGGTCGACGTTGTCCGCCACCCACTCCGCGGAGACGATATCGGTCATTACCGGGTCGTTCCCGCTCGGGCCGCTTGAAAACTCGGAAAGCGCTCCTCGAAGATACCGGCAGCAGTTGCTGACTCTCTCAGACTGTCTCCCCGACGGGCGCCTCACGCCTGTCCCTTCAGGCCGACATGATGTGTAACGTTGACATTCGCCACTCCTGTTGTAGGGGCAACATATGCCGTCACAGGGGAGGAGTGGCCGTCCATGCCGACACTCGTGGTAATATATGGCTGGTAGACTAACGGTTCAACGCACTATGACTGATTACGCCAACGACGTGCTCGTCTCGGCCGACTGGGCCAGCGAGCACTTAGACGAGTTCCAGGACGACGACTCCGACCTCCGACTGGTCGAAGTCGACGTCGACACGGAAGCCTACGACGAGGCCCACGCGCCCGGTGCCATCGGCTTCAACTGGGAGACGGACCTGCAGGACCAGACCACACGCGACATCCTCTCGAAGGACGAGTTCGAGGCGACGATGGGTGCCGCCGGTATCAGCGAGGACGACACCGTCGTGCTGTACGGTGACAACTCCAACTGGTTCGCCGCCTACACCTACTGGCAGTTCAAGTACTACGGCCACGACGACGTGAAGCTCCTCGACGGCGGCCGCGAGTACTGGATCGAGAACGACTACGAGACGACCGACGAGGTCCCCGAGTTCTCCGAGGCCGAGTACGAGGCGTCCGGCCCGCGCGAGTCCATCCGCGCCTACCGAGACGACGTCGAGAACGCCGTCGACAAGGAACTGCCGCTGGTCGATGTCCGCTCGCCCGAGGAGTTCTCCGGCGAGATTCTCGCGCCGCCCGGACTCCAGGAGACCGCCCAGCGCGGCGGCCACGTCCCCGGCGCACAGAACATCTCGTGGGCCGCCGTCACCAACGACGACGGCACCTTCAAGAGCTACGACGAGCTCGAAGAGCTCTACGGCGAGTACGGCATCGACGGCGACTCCACGACCGTCGCCTACTGCCGCATCGGCGAGCGCTCCTCGGTCGCGTGGTTCGCGCTCCACGAACTGCTGGGCTACGACGACACCGTCAACTACGACGGCTCCTGGACCGAGTGGGGCAACCTCGTCGGCGCGCCCATCGAGAAGGGCAACTGACCGGTCGAGCGTCGCGAGGTCTGACCGTCGGGAAGACCTCGATTTGCGAACGGGCGGGTCACCGCCCGTGAGCGTTTCAGCGCGAGACTGCGGTTCCCTTCTTGCAGAGAAGGGCAGCCAGTCGGTCTCAAACTCGCTGATTTTTTCGTGCGTTGGTCGGGGAGTTGGTACCAGACGCGGCTAGAGAGACCGGCGTAGCAGTTCGCGTCGAGAACGGGACCCGCGGGACATCGAATTCGCTCAAAATGGGATAGCCGGCGGTATCAGGGAGCGGCAATCGTCGCTGGATCGAGGCGATCAACGACGCCGTCGAAGTCATCGTCGAAGCTCAGAACTGTGTCTATATCGTGGTAATCGACCAGCGTGACTGTCATCGCATCGGTGAAGCTGAGCCTGTGGTCGGCATACTCCTGATGAACGGTAACAGCATCTGCGAACTGCTGCCGTGAGCCGTGTAGGACCTCGATAGCGTCGGGATATCCCTCGCCGCGAATACGTCGGCCAACCTCGATTCCGGCAGCAATATCGCCAGTTCGCCGGTGAGTGAGTGTCACGACTTCGTCGTACACGTAGTCGCTCGTCAGCACGTATCCGTACTCGGGCGATTTGAGCACGGTGTTCAGCGCATCCATCCCGACAGCATGCCGGCTAGCGTCGGTGTCGTGGTGTGCGTAGAATACGCCTGTATCGACAAAGACGCTCATCCGTAGAGGATGTCGTCGATATCGTCTTCTGTCGTCTCGACACCCGAGCTAATCTGGCCCTCATTGAACGCAGCGAGTTCTCCATCACTGAGTGTCGCCGTGCCGTCGCGGAACGAATCGACGAACGCTGTCCGCGATTCGACAGCCGACTCGACCAGACGGGCCAGCAACTCCTGCTGGGTCACTTTGGTCCCCGTTTTGAGTTTGATTTCGGCTTGCAACTCCTCAAGCTGGGATTTCGTCTCCTCGTCCATCTTGACAGCCGTAGCCATACCGAACAGTTGTGTACGAAACTGGGTTAACTTTTCTATCGGTTCGGTGCCGAGATTCGAGAACCGCCCCGCTGGCGTGGTGAGTTCTGTGGCACTGGTCGTATGCCGAGCCGTAGATTCAAGACGATAGCACGCCACACAGAGGTGTGGACCGACAGGAACTCGAACGCGTGCTGCGCGAGACGTTCGACGACGCGGGGGCGGCCGGGGTGGTGGCGCGACAGGCCGGCGACATGGCCGACGGGGGGCAGTACGACGCGGACTTCGACGGCGAGCTCACGGTCGATATCGTCGTCGCGAACCTGCAGGACGCCCCCGCCGACTACTCGCTCGCCGAGCGATGGAACTGGTGGCTGGGGGCGCTGGACCTCTCACACGGCGGATACACGCGTTTTAGCGTGCGGCCGGACGTGGACACGCAGTCCTGAAAACGAGCGCCAGCCTCAGAATACTGAGAGCCCGTGAGCCTCTCGTGCGTGGTCGAGGAGCTCCTGTGTCGTGTCGAACTCCTCGCCGCAGCTGCACGTGTGGTACGTGGTCGGGGATTGCTGGCGTGTTGCCATGACGAGTTCACCTTGTTCGGCAATCATAATAATTGTTTATGTAGTAGTGTTACCAGCCCACAAAAGCGATGCTACCACGTCACATGTCCGGGCCGAAGCTATAGTCTGAACAATACTTTTCCCCGCCGGTCGCGTCAGTCACACCATGCGCTCCCGTCTCCGGCCGCTGCTTGCCGCCCTCGGGGCGGCGGTCACGCTCTGGGTCGCGTGGGGACTGTACGTCACCCGGACGACGGCGCGGGTCCCGTTCGAGACTGTCGACGAACTGGACGGCGTCGAGATACGCCAGTACCCACAGACCGTCCTCGTCGAAACGACGGCGCCGACGGCCGGCGAGGCCTTCCGCCGGCTGTTTGGCTACCTCTCCGGGGCGAACGAGGGCGAGAAGCGTGTCGAGATGACGGCACCGGTTCGGACCGACGGCGCCACCGTCGCGATGACGGCGCCGGTGCGGACCGACACGGACGGGGACGGCGTGACGATGACGTTCTGGCTCCCCGCGTCGTACACTCCCGCGACCGCTCCCGTGCCGACCGACCCCCGCGTCAGTCTGGTCGTCGAGCCACCACGGACGGCCGCCGTCCGCGAGTTCGGCTGGTACGCGACCGCCCGCCGCGTCGGTCGCGCCCGCGAGCGACTGCTCGGGACGCTCGCGGCCGACGGCGTCGAGGCGCTGGGCGACCCGGTCGTCCTCCAGTACAACGACCCGTGGACCCCGCCGTTCATGCGGCACAACGAGGTCGCGGTCGATATCGACCCGACGACGCTTTCCGTCGACTGACTCGGCGGCTCCCGTCGCAGTGGCCGTTTATGACTGTCTCCTGCCAGTGTAACTATATTGCTCGAACGCTAACTGTAGCCATCACACGTCTCGAACCATGACCGGCGCAGACTCGTCGGCGGACTACCGTGAGCGGGTGTACGAGGCCTTCGCCGACCGGAGCCGGCCGTTCCCGACGGCGGTGGAGGCGGCACTCACTGCCGGGACGGGCCGGCTCGGCGCCGGCATCGGCTTCCTGACGCGAATCGAGGACGGGACCCAGTATATCGAGCACGCCGTCGGCGGACACGCCGATATCCAGCCCGGGGAGCAGTGCCCGCTGGACGAGGCGTACTGTCGGCGGACCGTCCAGCTGGAGGGCCATCTGAGCGTTCAGGACGCGCGGGTGTCACCGGACGTCCCCGAGCGCGCCTACGAGGCCTTCGGTCTGGGGTCGTACATCGGCTGTAAAATAGTCGCTGGCGATGCGGTGTACGGCACGGTCTGTTTCGCCGACGAGGACCCGCGTGAGCGCCCCTTCTCGGAGGCCGAACAGCTGTTCGTCGAACTCGTCGCCCGGCTGGCCGGCCGTGCCATCGAGCGCCGGGAGTACGAGCGCGAACAGGCCGAACGGACGGCCCAGCTGCGGGCCGAGAAATCCCGGTTCGAGGGCATCGCCCGGAACAGCTTCGACGTCATCTACCGCATCGACACCGCCGGGCAGTTCACCTACGTCTCCGAGGCCGTCGAGCGGGCGCTGGGCTACGGGCCGGCAGCGCTCGTCGGCGATAACTTCGCGACGCACATCTCCGACGCCACGACGCCAGATGCGCTCGACGCGTTCGGTCGGCTCCTCGACGGGCAGACGGTCCAACAGCTCGAACTCACGTTCCTCCACCGCGACGGCCGGGAGGTGCCGATGGAAATCAACGCGACGCCCATCACGAACGGGGGTTCGGTGACGGCGATACAGGGCGTCGCCCGGGACATCACCGAGCGCAAGGAGCGCGAATCCGAGATTCGCCTCCGGACGCGGGCGATGGATGCGGCCGAGGTCCCCATCACCATGGCCGACGCGACGGAGCCGGACAACCCCATCGTCTACGTCAACGACGCTTTCGAGACGGTCACCGGCTACAGCGAAGCCCAGATACTCGGGCACAACTGCCGGATGCTTCAGGGACCGGGCACCGACCCCGAGGGAGTGGCGGTGTTGCGGGAGGGCATCGAAACGAATCAGCCCGCCACGACCCGGATTCTGAACTACCGCCGCGACGGGACGCCGTTCTGGAACCGCATCACGGTGACCCCCATCGAGGACGAGACCGGGACGGTGACGCACTACCTCGGCTTCCAGCAGGACGTGACCGAGCAACAGCGCATCACGCGTCTCGTGGAGCTACTGAACCGCGTGCTCCGGCACAACCTCCGCAACGAACTCACCGTCATCGAGGGGTACACGGACTTCATCCACGACCCTCCAGAGGGGATCGACGTCCAGGCCAAAATCCGCCGGCCGCTCCGCCGGCTGGTGTCGCTCAGCGAGCGGGCCCGCGAACTGGAGAAGCTCGCAAAGCGGGCCCACCAGCCGGTCCGGCTCGACCCGTCCACCGTCCTGACGGCTGTCGCCGACAGACACCGCGAGGAGTTCCCGGCCGCGACGGTCGAGGTCGCCGTCGACACCGGCCGGGACATCTGTGCCGGGACCGAACTCGAGACCGCCATCGGCGAACTGGTGACCAACGCCATCACCCACGACACCGACGGCGACACGACCGTCTCGCTTTCCGCCCGCGACGACGGCGACTGGGTCGTCGTGACCGTCAGCGACGACGGCCCCGGCATCCCGCAGATGGAGGTCGCGGTCGTCGAGGCGGGTCAGGAGACGCCGCTGGAACACGGCAAAGGGCTCGGGCTCTGGCTCGTCAACTGGGTCGTCACGCAGTACGGCGGCTCGTTCCAGCTCGCTTCGGAAGAGGGGACCGTCGCCACGCTCCGCCTGCCGGCCGTCGGGGAGGGCCAGTCTCTCGCGGACGCCGCACGACGGCCGACGGCGCTGTTGCGGTAGCCCGAGCGTACAGCCGTGTTTACTGGAACCATGCAGAGAGCCAGAAAGCCCCGGCTGGCTTCGGTCCCGCGACTCGCTGTGCGCGCTCGCTTTGCTCACGTGCTTGCTTCGTCGGGGTTCCCGAAGCCAGCCGCCCCTTTCATTCCGCCCGTAGCCGGTTGGTCAGCCGGCATGGGCGGGACTGAAAGGGGCCGTGTTCTCGACGAAGCACGGCGACACAAGCACCGCAGGCCAAAGGCCGAGGAGCGCAGCGAGCCGCGCGAGTCGAGAACACGGGGGCTTTCTGGCTGTTTGCGGTCTGGCTCTCCGTACTAAGGACTGCCGCCCTGAACCGACGAAGGCAAACCACGTCGCGGTCTATGAGAGTTCAATGGAGGTCCAGTTCCTGGGTGGGGCCGACGAAATCGGGCGCAGCGCCGTCCTCGTAGACGAGTCGCTACTGCTCGACTACGGCATGGCCAGCGAGTCCCCGCCACAGTACCCGGTCGGCGACGTCGACCCCGACGCCGTCGTGGTGAGCCACGGCCATCTGGACCACGCCGGCGCGGTGCCGGCGCTCATGTCCAGTGGCGACCTGCCGCCGGTCCACTGGACCCCGCCGACGCGGGACCTGGCGACGACGCTGGCCGAGGACACGCTGAAACTCCACGGCTCGACGCCGCGCTGTCCCTTTACCGATACTGACGTCCGACGGCTGACACAGGCTTCGGAGACCCACGGCTACGACGAGTCCTTCGAGGCCGCGGGCTACGAGGTGACGTTCTACAACGCCGGTCACATCCCCGGCAGCGCCCACGTGCTGGTGGACGATGGGGAGACTCGCTTGCTCTACACCGGCGACTTCCACACCGGTGACCAGCGACTGGTCGCGCCCTCGACCGCTCGACCCGAGGCCGACGCGGTCATCTGCGAGTCGACGTACTCGGACGTCACTCACGAGGTCCGCGAGACGGTCGAACAGCGCTTCGCCGAGAGCGTGCAACAGACGGTGTGGGAGGGCGGCACCGTCGTGGTTCCGGCGTTCGCTATCGGCCGAACGCAGGAGGCGATGTTAGTCTGTAACGCTCACGATATCGACTGCTACGTCGACGGGATGGGCCAGCGGGTCACGAAACAGCTGAAACGCCATCCCGAGTTCCTTCGGGACGCCGATGCGTTGCGCGGGGCCACGTCGAGCGCGCGGTTCGTGACCGGGCGGGACGGCCAGCGAAAGCGCATCGCCGAGCAGAACACCGTGATTATCACCACGTCGGGAATGCTCAACGGCGGGCCCGCGATGACCTACGTTCCGGCGATTCGCCACCATCCCACAAACAAGGTCGCGCTGACGGGCTACCAGGTCGAGGGAACGCCGGGCCGCTCCCTGCTCGACACCGGCAGCGCCGAACTCGACGGCCGCGTGATGCCCGTCAGCGCGCAGGTCGAACTCCACGAGTTCTCGGCCCACGCCGACCGCGACGGACTGGTCGGCTTCCTCGACAACTACCGCGACACGCCCGTGCTGGCAGTCCACGGCGACCGGACCGCCGCGTTCGCCGAGGAGCTACGGGCGGAGGGGTTCGAGGCCTCGGCACCGACGCTGGGCGAGACGGTACGGCTCTGAACGGCGTACTCAGTCCCCGTCCCGCTGTTTCAACCACTCGTCCAGCAGGTCGCGGATGGCGGCGTCCCGGTTGTCCCGGTGGTCCGCGAAGGCCTTCTCGTCGACCGCATCGAGCAACGCCTCGTCCAACTCGACGTCGACCTCCTCGAGGTTGAGGAACGCTTCGTCCATGGGTTTTGGGCAGGTGCCGCCCGGATAAATACCCTCGTCAGACGGCCGTCTGGCGTCCGTGTGACGCCGGTCGCTCGCCGTCGAAACCGACTCCACGACGCCGCCCCACTCACCCGCATGGAGCGAACCCATCTGGAGTTCGACCGCTACTTCGAGGTCGCTATGGCGACCGAGGAGGCACAGGCCGCCGAGATGACCGTCGAACCCGGCCGGAGCGTCGGCGGGCCGGAGAACTACCACGCCGACAGCGACCAGTGGCTGTTCGTCGTCTCGGGGACGGGCGTCGCAACGGTGGACGGTGCCGACGAGCGCATCGACGCGGGCGACCTGCTCCGCATCGAGGCCGGCGAGCGCCACGGCATCGAGAACGACGGCGACGAGCCACTGGAGACGGTGAACTTCTACACGCCGCCCAGATAGCGCCGCCGGCTCGCGCGCTTCGCGCCTCGCTCTCACCGCGTCGCTTTCGAGGGTCTGAACGGAGTGAGGAACCTCGCTACTGCTCCGCGGCTCCCGATGGTCGCCGCGTCGCTTTCGAGGCGGCGAGCGTCGCTCGCCGCCTCGCTATGCCACTCCAGCCTGTTCGTCCATCGGGTCGCGGATGTCACCCACGACGGCTTCCAGCGCGTCGGTGACGGTGAGCAGGCCCAACACCTCGCCGTCTTCGAGCACGACTGCCAGCTCCTGACTCTCGGCCTGGAACCGGTCGATGGCGTCGCTGACGCTCGTGTCGGCCGACATCGTCATGGGCGGGGCGGCGACGGCTTCGAGGTCCACCCCGGCCAGCAGGTCGCCCTCGCTCGCGGTGTCGGCCGCCGCCCGGAGCAGTTCGGGGACGTAGACGGTGCCGAGCAGGTCGTCGCTGTCCGCACCGGTCAGCGGATACCGGGTGTGGGGCGTCTCGGCGACCTTCCGAGCGTTCTCGGCGTCGCTGTCGGCCGTCGAGAGCGCGACGACGCTCCCGGCGGGGACCATCACGTCACGGACCTGCTGGTCGCCGGCGTGCAGCGCCGCGAGCACCTCCTCGCGTCGCTCGTCGGAGAGGTCGCTCTCGTCGAGAGTCGCGTGGAGCTTGTTGCGGAGGTCGGCCTGCGTCTCGATGACGTCCTCCTCGGCTTCGAGCCACGCGCCGGACATCTCGACGCCGAAGAGGCCCAGGGTCCACTTCGCGACCCTGTCGCCGACGGAGATGAGCGGCGAGATGAGCTTCGCGAACCAGTACAGCGGCGTCGCGCCGTACCGACAGACGAAGCGAGAGCGCTCGACGCCCAGATACGTCGGCGTCTGCTCGCCGTGGGTGAGGTGCACGAGGTTGATGATGGCGAAGGCGATGGCGGCCCCGAGGCCGATACCCGCCAGCCGCGACCCAGCGAAGGCCGGCTCGAACAGCGCCGCGAGCGCCGGTTCGGCGACGATACCGACGGCGATGGAGGAGGCCGTGATGCCGACCTGACAGCTGGTCAGATATATCTCCAGTTCGCTCGTCATCTCCCAGGCCCGTTCGAGCGCGGGGTTCCCGTCGCCGACGAACTCCGACTCGGTGAACTGTCGCGCCCGGGTCAGCGCGAACTCGATGGCGACGAAGAAGCCGTTGGCGAGGATGAGCGCGAGCCCGGCCAGCAGTCTGACGGTGATCTCGACCGGTTGCATAGGCTGACCGTGGGTTCCGTGTCGTCGCCTGAAAACCTGATGGTTCGGTTACCCGAAGTCGTAGCTGACGCCTGTCAACTCTTCGGACACCGTCCACAGCCGCTCGGCGTCGGCCTCGTCTTGCGAAGCGGCGTTGGACGTCTGGAACTCGGGCGCGCCTCGCATGTCCAGGAACCCGCCCGGGCCGACGTACTCGCCGCCGATGACGTCGTCGCTGACGGCGGCGTACAGCATCGGCAGCGCCCCCTGCGCGGCCGACTGCCCGAACACGGCGTTGGCGACTTTCATCACGCCCATCCGGACGCTCGACCCCATCTCCCGGGGGCCGCGAAACTGCAGGTCGGTGTCCGCGTAGCCGGGGTGGCAGGCGACGCTGACGACGTCCGCGTCGGCCTCGCGCAGCCGCCGCTGGAGCTCGTAGGCAAAGAGGAGATTCGCCAGTTTCGACCGGCCGTAGGCCGACCACTTCCCGTAGTCCCGCTCCGACTGCAGGTCAGAAAAGTCCATCTCGCCGGCGGTGTGGGCCTGCGAGGACTGCGTGACGATACGGCTCTCGCCCTCGCTCGCCCGGAGCGCCGACAGCAGCTGCCCCGTCAGCGCGAAGTGGCCGAGGTGGTTCACGCCGAGTTGCATCTCGAAGCCGTCGGCCGTCTCCTGTCGCGGGATGGCCATCACGCCGGCGTTGTTACAGAGCACGTCGATGCCGTCGTAGGTCTCGATGGCCTCCTCGGCGAAGGCCGCGACGCTGTCGAGGTCGGCCAGGTCACACACGTGGACGTTGAGCGCGCCGCCCCGGACGGTCCGGCGGATATCCGTCGCGGCCGCCTCGCCGCGCTCCGCGCTCCGACACGCCATCACGACCGTCGCGCCCGCGTCGGCGAACGCCTTCGCCCCCTCGTAGCCGAGGCCGCTGTTGGCCCCGGTGACGACCACCGTCTCTCCGTCCATCGCCGGCATCTCGTCGGCGGTCCAGCCTGACATACCCCGATTTGGGACTGCAGACACAGAAACCCCTCGCAATCTGTACGCCTTTGTCGCTCGGGCCCGTACCGCCGGGCGATGAGCGACGTTTCGGTCACCGTCTACACCCGCGAGAACTGCCACCTCTGTGCGCAGGCCGTCGACACTATCGAACGCGTCGCCGACGAGGAAGGCGTCGCAGTCGATATGGACCTCGTGGACGTGGACACGGACGAGGAGCTCCGGGAGGAGTACGGCGAGCGCGTGCCCTACGTCCTGCTGGACGGCTCACCGGCGTTCAAATATCGGGTGGACGAAGCGCGGTTGCGCCGGAAGCTGACGGAGTGAGCAGCACTGTGAGAACCGGCTTCACGTGTTCGTAGTCGCGGTGTACCCATGGAACGCTTCGATTACCGTCGCGACGAGCGCAGCGTTCAGAACTCCCTGTTGTCTGTCCAGGTCCCGATGCTTGAGCGTCGCCGTGTACCACGGCGAGACGTACGACTGCTTCTGGGACCCGCCTCGAACCCAGGCGTCCTCGGGGACGGCGATTCCCGACTCGTGCTTCTGTGTCGTCATCGCAAGTCCGATACACTCGGTATCAGCGAACGGCTGTGTCCCGTCGCTGACGACGACCCACGGTCTGTATGCGGGCCCCGATTTATGCGGTGCCGGGCCCCACCAGACCTCCCCCTGTTCGTCGCTCATCACTCCGTCTCCGCGTCCACTCCTGGTCCCCACTCGTCGGGGTCCTCGGGTCCGAACCGTTCGGTGACGGCCCGTGCGACGCCCATCGAAGCGAGTGTCGTCTCCACGTCGTCTGCATCACCGATGGCCCAGTAGTCGCCCCGGTGGCGAACGAGGTCGCGACCTTCGAGCCGCGAGAGCACGACACCGACGCTCCCGCGCGCGACGTCAGTGGCCTCGTGTATCTCGCTGGGCGTGTACGCCCGGTCCGGATGGGCCCCGAGAAACCCGAGTATCTCCTCGGCGTTCGTCGGGCCGCCAGCACGGAGTTCTTCGACCGGTCCCTCCTCGAAGCGGTCGATGTCAATCGGCATAGCCGGACGTATGTAATCGAGTGTAATAGCTGTAATGGCGACCGCACTCACCGCTGGCTCGGACCGGACGTCCGCTCCCGCTTCCCCTCGGCGACCGCCTCACCCAGCGACGCCGTCGCCGCCCCGGGGTCGTCGGCCCGCGTAATCGCGGTGATGACGGCTACGCCGTCGGCGCCGGCCGCGGCGACCTCGCCGGCGTTCTCGGCCGTGATGCCGCCGATGCCCACGAGGGGGATGTCGACCGCGTCGGCTATCTCGGCCACGCGCTCGGGTCCCACGCCGTGGTCCGCCTCCGGGATGTCGTCTTTCGACTGTGTGCGGTAGACGGTCCCGACGCCGAGATAGTCGGCACCGGCGTCCGCGGCGGCCTCGGCGGCCTCGACCGTCGACACCGAGCGGCCGATGACGGCCTCGGCGCCCAGTAGCTCGCGGGCGACCGGCACCGGCAGGTCGTCGTCGCCCAGATGGACCCCGTCGGCGTCGAGCGCCCGTGCGAGGTCGACCCGGTCGTTGACGACGAAGGCGACGCCGGCCTCGCGGCACTGCGCCCGTATCTCCCGGCCCATCTCGTAGCGCTCGCGGACGGTGCGGTCTTTCTCGCGCAGTTGCACGACGCCGACGCCCCCCTCGATGGCGGCCGCGACGATTTCGCGGGTGGTTCGTCCCGCCGACAGCGACTCGCCGGTCACCAGATAGACGCTCCAGTCGGGCATAGCTGTTCGTGGGGCCGTTGCGGCCCTGACTCTTTTGTCTCCGCCGTGCCCGAACTCGTCTGTCACCGGCCGATGTTTCTCGGAACCGAGCGCGCGTCGCTCTCGCGGCCGCCCTCGCGCTCGCTGAAGACGTACATCGCTTCGATGGCCCCGCCAAAGAGGAATCCGAGGAAATGCGAGAAGTCCGCAATCCATCTGGGACCGGCCAGTATCACGATGAGAAAGAAGCCGGTCGCGAGCGGTATCATGAGGCCGGCGACGACGGTCTGGACTGTTTCGAGCGATGCGTCCTGCAGTGCGTAGTCAGTCGACCGCACGAGCGCGGCGGCGGCGACTCCGAAGACGACGCCGCTCATGCCGACCGTCGGCCCCTGAATGAGGATACCCGTCGCCGTCTTTCCGACCCCCACGGCGATAACCAGCCAGAGGACGTGGCGGTTGCTCGTCAACCACGTCAACACGATTCCGACGGGGAGCCACAGCCGCATGTTCCCGGCGTAGTGGCCCCAGCCAGCGTGAAAGAGCATGTTTACGGTGTAGTTGAAGGGGTTGAACAGGTAGGGGACCCCAGGTAGCCCGAAGACGTCGTCGAACCGGACGCCGTTGGCCGCGAGCACCCCGCTCACCACCGCGACGCCGACGACCGTCACCGGAACGTACCCCACCAGCCGCCTGACCGAGAGCTCCATTCGCTTGCCAGTCGCTTCTGTCCGCCCGCTTGAATTCCTTTCGCCTTTTTCGATGTGAGAATAGCCGTTCGCGTGCCCGGCTCGACTCACGGTCCGAGTGCCGAAACTATTACTCCCGTCGTGCCGTCCGTCCCCACGTGCGAAACTTCCGCGTCGCGACGATATGGGGTATCCCGATAAAGATCAACATCTCCTTGCTGGTCTTTCTACCGGTGCTTGCGTGGCTCATCGGCAGCGGCACGCAAATCGAGACCTACGCCGGCGTCGTCGGCGCCCTCGCCGGAACGGAACTGGACCTCTCGGTCCTGCGGGCCGGTTCGACGCCGTGGCTCATCGGGACACTCGCCGCCGTCGGTCTCTTCGCCAGCGTCACGCTGCACGAACTGGGCCACGCCTGGGCGGCGATGCGCTACGACCTCGAAGTCGAGTCCATCACGCTGTGGATTCTCGGCGGGCTGGCCAGTTTCAAACAGCTCCCCCGGGAGTGGAACCGCGAGCTCGCCATCGCCGTCGCGGGGCCGATAACGAGCATCCTCACCGGCGTGGGCTGTTACGCCGCACTGCTCGTGTTGCCCGACAGCGCGCCGGTGCTCCTGTTCGTCGTCGGCTGGCTCGCCGTGACGAACATCATCCTCGCCGTGTTCAACATGCTGCCGGCGTTCCCGATGGACGGCGGGCGGGTCCTGCGGGCGCTGCTGGCCCGGAGTCGCCCCTACGCCTCCGCGACGCGCATCGCGGCGCGCGTGGGGACCTACTTCGCGATTCTGTTCGCCGTCTTCGGCGTAATTTCCTTTTCGCCGCTGCTGCTCTTGCTCGCGCTGTTCATCTACGGCGCCGCGAGCGGTGAGTCACGGACCGTCGCACTGGCGGACCTGCTCGAAGGCCTGACCGTCGGCGACATCGCACGCCCGACGCGGCTCACCGTCGACGCCGACGCCACGGTCGAGGAGCTGGTCGACCTGATGTTCGCCGAGCGGGCGACGGAGTTCACCGTCACGCAGGGCGGCGAGGTGGTCGGCGTCGTCACCGTCGCCGACTTCCGCGAGCTCTCGACGGCCCAGCGAGAGGCCGATACCGTCGCGGACCTGATGCTGACGGACCTCCCCCGACTGGACGCGGCGATGTCCGCCTTCGACGCGCTGGTCGAACTCGACACCAATCGGGCGACTGCCGCCCTCGTCGAGAGCGCCGAAGGGACCCACGTCGTCTCCCGCGAGGACTTCTCCTCGGCGATGGAGATGCGCCGGCTGGCACAGGCCGACGGCCCGTTCTGACGCAGTCGGTCCGAGCGCCCCGCTGCCGGTAGCTACAAAACCCCGGGTCACACACGACTGGACGATGCAGTCCGGATTCACCGAGACGATTACGTCGCTCGTCGGCACGGACGCGCTAGTGTTGGGGCTGCTGGGCGGGCTCGTCATCGCCGCGATGAACCTCTTTGGGGCGTCGCTGGTGCTGGTGTGGCGCAACCCCTCCGAGCGCGCCCTCGACGCGGCGCTTGGCTTCGCGGCGGGCGTGATGCTCGCGGCGGCCTTCACGAGCCTCATCATCCCCGGCATCGAGGAGTACTCCGGCGGCAACCCGGTCCCGACGCTCGTCGGCGTCGGTCTCGGCGCGCTCTTTCTCGACCAGGCCGACCGCTTTCTCCCCCACGCCCACTATCTACTGACCGGGAGCAAGCGCGAGGACGCGGCCCGGCCCAGCGAGTCGCTACCCGTCGACGAGGAGCGGCTCGCGGGCGTGGTCCTCTTCATCCTCGCTATCACGCTCCACAACATGCCCGAGGGGCTGGCCGTCGGCGTCGGCTTCGGCGCGGCGGCGAGCGACCCCAGCCAGCTCGGCGCGGCCGTCTCGCTGATGCTCGCCATCGGCATCCAGAACATCCCCGAGGGGCTGGCGGTGTCGGTCGCCGCCATCAACGCGGGGCTGGACCGCCGCCTCTACGCCGTCGTCGCGGGTATCCGTGCGGGTGTGGTCGAGATACCCCTCGCCGTTCTGGGCGCGGTCGCCGTCGCTACCGTCGAACCGCTGCTCCCCTACGCGATGGGCTTTGCCGCGGGCGCGATGCTTTTCGTCATCTCCGACGAGATAATCCCGGAGACACACCGGAGCGGCTACGAGCGGGTGGCGACCCTGGGGCTGATGGCCGGCACTATCGTCATGCTGTATCTGGACATCGCGCTCGCGGCGTAAGCCGAACTCAGTTTCAGTAAGGCGGCCAACAGAACTGTCGTTCTGCGAACAGTAATGTGGCTCCCGCGGCTGGCTACACGTATGCCACCGAAGCAACCGCGACCGCTGGTCGTCGGCGTCGTCGGGAGTCTGAACGACGAGAGTGTCACTCGCATCGCCACGGAACGGGCCCTCGAAGCCGCCCGACAGCGCGGCGCTCGCACCGAACTGCTGGACCTGCGGGCGGTCGCCCTCCCCACGTTCGACCCGAACGCGGAGCCGCCGGCCGACGTGGCAGCGCTGACCGACCGCATCGAGGCCGCCGATTCGGTCGTCCTCGGGACACCGATGTACCACGGCTCCTACAGCTCGCCCCTGAAGACGCTGCTCGACTACTGCGGCTTCGACGAGTTCGACGAGACGACTGTCGGCCTGCTGGCCGTCGCCGGCGGCGGCTTCCCGCTGCCCGCCCTCGAACATCTCCGGGCGGTCTGTCGCGCCCTCGACGCGTGGGTCCTCCCACACCAGGCGGCCGTCACCGACTCCCACAGTATCGGCGACGAACTCCCCGAGGGCGACCGGGACCGGGTCGACGAACTCGGCGAGCAGGTCGTCGCCTACGCGGCTATCGACCCCAGCCCGCCAGCCGCGGACGCTCCCGTCCCGACCGACGACTAGTCGAACCGCGTGACGGTGCCCGACTCGTCGAGGACGGCCACGCGCTCGGCGTCGCCGGCGGTGACCGTCACCGCGACCTCCCACGGGTCGTCGTTCCGAACCGCGACGGCGCCGGGGTCGACGACGAACGGGAGCTCCCAGAGCGGGCGCTCGCGGAGGTCCACCCCGTGCTCGTAACAGAACCCCAGGACTTCCGGGTGGTCGAGCAGTATCGCCCCGGCCGGCACGTCGGCGTGGTAGCTGCACTGCTCGCAGTCGAACCCGACCGTGACGGGATGGCCCCGGACGGCGACCGCCTTCGGCGGCGCGTCGTCCCTGACTCGGACCTCGACGTGGCCGGAACACACCGGACAGACGTCGGCGCGGGCCCGCGCCCACGTCGAGCGCGCCACCCGGTCGAACGCCCGCCCCAGTTCGTCGCCGCTGCGGTCGACCAGCCCGCCGGGGTCGAAGGGGTACCGGAGGTGTCGCCGCCCACACGCCACGCAGGCGACGCGGCCGCCCCTGATAGTCTCGTAGGTGAACGCGAGGCCGCCGCCACAGTCGATACAGGACCCCGAGAGGGGCTCGCGCTCGACCCCGTGTTGCTGGTGGAAGGCCCCGTCGTGGATGGCGTCGACGACGCGGTGGCCGGGGTAGGTCAGCGCGTAGGCGCCCGAGCCGGTCTTGGCGACGAAACGGCCCTCCAGCTTCGAGAGGTGGTAGTTGAACTTCCCGCTGTCGCGCTCCCCGACGCGCTCGCGCAGCGCCGAGAACGAGAGGCGCTGTTCGTCGGCGTCACCCAGCTCGCGCAGGATGCCGATACGCAGTTCGTGGCCCACCAGCCCGAACGCCGCCTCCGGCGAGATGTCCGCCCGGTCTTCCTCGACCATACCGGCGTGTGTGCCGGGCGACTAATAGGTCCTACCTGTCGTAGGGCCAGTTCGGGTCCCGGTCGAACTCGTCCGGGTCGAGACAGCTCCCGGCCTCGTCGGGCGTGCAGGCGCCGTATTCACGAAAGTTCTCCCGGGCTGTCGACAGGGAGACGTGGTTGCTCTCGCCCACGTAGTCGTCGTCGCCGAACTGCGTCGGGTCGTCGAGCCAGTGACAGACCGGACAGACCTCGTAGGACCCCGGCTGTCCCTCCGGCAGCGTCTGATAGCCACAACACGGGCAGTACCCCAGTTCCCGCGCTGCGGGGTTGCCGGGCGTGTCGGTCGACATGTGCCGTGGTATGGCACGACACATCAAAGAACTACCGGGTCGTTCGACGGACCGCCTCACTCGGACTGGGCGGCCTCTACCTTGTCGGCGTGTTTCTCCAGTTCGGCGGCCATCTCGCGGGCCTGTGCCGGCGTGAGTGTCACCTTGTCGGCGTGGGGTTTCACGCTGTCCAGTTGGGTGTTGTCCAGTTCGAGCTGGAGGGAGACGTGGTCGGGGTTCTTCTTCGGCGAGGTGACGTTCAGCACGGCCAGGGCCTCCTCGTCGAACCCGTGGCCCTCTATCTCGCCGTCGAGCAGGTCGAAGGTCGTGTACGCGTTGACCGTCATGATTCGGTCTACCATATGCCTGCTTTCGGAGGCGCCGACTTAACGACTGTCCGTCGACCGCTGGGTTCCGTTCGCGTTCAACACGTCGAGGACCTGTACGTTGGCACGGTCGAAGACGGCGCGCATCTCCTCGCTCAACGGGGCGTCCGTCACGAATATGTCGACGTCCTCGACGCTCGCGAACTCCCTGAAGCTCTGTCGCTCGACTTTGCTCCCGTCCGCGACGAGGATGACGAGCCGCCCGCCGTCACACAGCAGGGACTTGATGCGCGCCTCGTCTTCGTTGGAGACCGAGAGCCCGCCGTCGGACTGGATGGCGTCCGTTTCGAGGAACACCACGTCGAAGTTCGTCTTCCGGAGATACGACTCGGCGCTCGGGCCGACGAGCGCGTCGGACGTTCGACGGAGCGAGTCCCCGACGACTTTCACGTCGCCACAGGTCTCACGGAGCTCGAACGCGTTTTCGGGTGAGTTCGTCGCCACGAGTAGGGTGAGCGACTCCGGGAGGACCTTCGCCACTTCCATCGTCGTGGGCCCGGTGTCGAAGAACACCGCGTCGCCGTCGCTGAGTTCGCCGACGGCGCGCTCCGCGATTGCCCGCTTGCCGCTCGGGTTCGTGACCGTCTCCTGTGCCTGTGTGCGGCCGGTGCTGCCGTTCGATGCCGGGAGAGCCCCGCCGTGGAACCGCTCGATGAGACCGTCCTCGGCGAGGGACGCGAGGTCCCGTCTGATCGTCGCACCGGACACGCCGAACTCCTCGGTGAGCTCCTCGACAGTGACTCTGTCGGAGTTGTTCACCATTTTGGCGATCCGTTTGCGTCGTTTGTCTGGCAACATGTCTACTGGCGAATCTGCTCCTTCCGTGCCGACACCGCACAGCGACGGACGGACGTGTGCGACTCAGCGTCGTTTGCGCGTATCACCGTGTACCCCCCGAGACCGGCGTCCGAACGCGGCTTCGCTCGACCCGAGCTTCACGTATCATCGAGATATCCGGGCGTTTGGAGCGACCGCTGGTAACTGATAATACTGTGGTACCAGTGATAAATACTGTGTCTCATGACTACGTGAGTAACCCGAACAGCGTCACGACGACGGTGCCGATGCTGCTCACTATCGCGCCGCCGTAGACTCCGGTCGCGTAGTTGGACGCGGCAATCACTGCGAGTCCGAGGGCGATGGCGAACACGGCGAGCGTCGTCGGAGGGGCCTCGCGAAGAGTTTCGGTCTCCATTGTTAGACCGTGACTTTCTGTTCGGGTTTCGAGTCGTGTGTCAGCGACTCCCCGGTCTCCGGGTCGAAGTACTGCAGCGAGTCTCTGTCGAACCGGAGGTTCACGCTGTCGCCCCGCTCGACCACCGTGTCGGGGTCGACGGCGGCCTTGATGTTCTGGCCGGTGTCGAGGCTGAGTTCGAGTATCGTCTTCTCGCCCTGTGGCTCGACGACGTTGACGGTCGCCGGGTGGACGTTCGCCGGGACGCCGTCCTTGTTCAGCGCGATGTTTTCGGGCCGGATGCCGAGGACGACACGGTCGTCCAGATAGGGCGTGAGCGGGTCGATGAACTCGTCGGGCACGTCGTGCGTGTCCCCGCCCAGTTCCAGCAGGAACTTCCCTGTCGAGGACTCTTCGAGGGTCCCTTCGAGGAAGTTCATGCTCGGTGAGCCGAGGAAGCCGGCGACGAACATGTTCCGCGGGTTCATGTAGACGTGTGTCGGTTCGCCGACCTGCTGTATCTGACCGTCGTCCATGACCGCGATCTGGTCCGCGAGCGTCATCGCCTCGACCTGGTCGTGCGTGACGTACACCGTCGTCGTCGACAGTTCGTCGTGGAGCTTGTTCAGCTCCGCGCGCATCTTCACGCGGAGCTTCGCGTCGAGGTTCGACAGCGGTTCGTCCATGAGGAACACCGCCGGGTCACGGACGATAGCGCGACCCAGCGCGACCCGCTGTTGTTGCCCGCCAGAGAGCTCGGCCGGCCGCCGGTCGAGCAGGTCCTCTATCTGTAACAGTTCGGCGGCCTCCTGGACGCGGTCAGTGATGACGTCTTCGGGGGTGCTGTGCTGTTCGAGACCGAACCGCATGTTCCCGCGGACGGTCTTGTGCGGGTACAGCGCGTAGTTCTGGAACACCATCGCGATGTCCCGTTCGTAGGCGCGTCTGTCGTTGACGACGTCTTCGCCGATGTGGATATCGCCGTCCGTCGCCCGCTCGAGTCCCGCGATGAGACGGAGGGTCGTGGTCTTTCCACAGCCCGACGGGCCCACCAGCACGGTGAAGCTCTCGTCGGGAATATCCAGCGAGATACCGTCGACTGCCGTGACGTCGTCGAATTCCTTTACAAGTTCGGTGAGTTCTACGTGTGACATGATTGTTACTCCTTGACCGCTCCCTGCGTCAGTCCGCTCACGATGTACTGCTGGAAGAACAGCCCGAACAGGATGCCGGGCAACGCAGCTATCATCCCTCCGGCGGCCAGATGCGCCCAGTCGACGAAGTCGTCCGCGACGAACAGCGACACCGCAATCGGGAGCGTCTGTGCCGACTCGGAGGACGTGAGGACCAGTGCGAAGACGAACTCGTTCCACGAGAAAATAAAGGCGAGAATGGCCGTCGCCGCGATGCCGGGCTTGGCCATCGGGAGAATTATCTTGAAGAACGCCTCCCAGCGCGAGCAGCCGTCGATTCGGGCCTGCTCGTCGAGGGACTCGGGGACGCCGTCGAAGTAGTTCTTCATTATCCAGACCGCGAAGGGGAGGTTGAAGAAGGTGTACGTGAGTATCAGCGCCAGGCGCGTGTCGTACAGGCTCCCCGTGAGTCCCCCGATGAGCGGCGGGCTCGACATGATCTGGAAGAACGGGACGATGAGCGCTATCGGCGGAATCATCCGCGCGCCGACGATCGACAACAGGAGCGTCTTGTTGCCCATGAAGTCGTGCCGGGAGAACGAATACCCCGTGAGCGTCCCGAGCGTGACACAGACGATAGTGGTCGTTATCGCCACTATCATACTGTTCATCGTGTAGAACTCGAAGGGCCGGTTCGTGAAGATGTCTACGTAGTTCTGGACCGTCGGGTCCCGTGGGAAGAAGGTAATCGGGAGTGACAGCACCTCACTCGTCGGTTTGAGGCTGGTAATGAAGATGTAGTAGATGGGGAACCAGATGACGACGAGATAGATTCCGAGCAGCAGGTACGTTCCCAGTCGCTCGCGCACGACGGACGGCCACTCGTTTTGCGTCTCCAGTCCCAGCGACCGACGGATGCGGTTGAGTCTCGATTTTTCCGTGCTCATGCTTCGTAGGGTGATTCGCCGAATATCTTGTACAGCGTGGCCACGATGGCGAACGTCACGGCCAGTAGAACGACGCCCAGCGCCGCGCCGGAGCCGGGCGAGTTGAACACCTGTGCAGTACGGTACAGCCAGGAGGCCCACACCTCGGTGGCCTTCCCGGGACCGCCACCGGTCATCACCCAGACGAGGTCGAGCGCGCGGATGTCGAAGATGATGCGGATGGTCAGTGCGACCAGAATCGACGGTTTCAGGAACGGATACGTGACGTTCCAGAACCGCGACCAGCGGCTCGCTCCGTCCACCTCGGCGGCGTCATACAGCTGCTCGGGGACGTTCTGGAGCCCCGCGAGCAGGATGATGATGATAAACGGTGTGAACACCCACACGTCGGCGATGATGAGCGCGACCATCGCCAGCGCCCCGTCGGACAGAAACGGGATGTTTCCGCTGATGATGCCCAACCGTTGTAATAGCCCGTTTATCGCGCCGAAGTCGGCCTGGAACATCCAGCGCCACATGAGGCCGCTCATCACGTAGGGCAGAATCCACGGGACGATTACCGCCGTTCGGAACCACCCTCTGCCCTTGAGGTCCTTGTTTAGCAGTATCGCGATACCCAGCCCGAGGAGAAACGAGATCGTCACGCTGCAGCCGACGTAGACGACCGTGTTTCTGGTGAAGGCCACGAAGTCCGGATTGAAGAGACCGAACGCCGCGTTGCTGCCCTCACGCGCCAGTATGAGCCGCCTGAAGTTCCGGAGGCCGACGAACTCCATCTCGTTTGTGACGGGGTTCCGGAACTGGAAGCTACTGATGAGCAGCTTGGCGGTCGGATAGACGATGATAGCAGCGATCCACAGCAGTGTCGGCCCGACGGTCAACGGGACGAACAGCTTGTCGAGTTTGCGCCGCCACTCTTGCCTTTCTGTTGACATTATGGGTGAAGAATCGGAGCGACTCTCTCAGATGAGGCCGATATCCTGATACAGGTTCTCGATGTTGCTTTGCGCGTCGCTGAGGGCGGTTTCGGGGTCCTTGTTCCCGAGCAGCGCCGTCGTGATCTGCTCGTTGAGGAAGTCGTCGACCTGTGGCTGTGCCATGTACGTCTCGCTCTGGGCGTTTTCGAGGTTGAACCGCATGTCTTCGAGCAACCAGGACGGGTACTCGTCTTTGATCTCTTGGTCGTCGTAGACGTCGGGCACGACACAGGGGTTGCCCTCGACGAGCATGTTGTTCTTACAGGACTGTCGGGTCGTCATGAAGCGGGCGAACTGCTGTGCGGCGTCTTTGCGCTCGGAGAACGCCGAGATGCTGATACCGTTCGTGTCCTGGAACGTCGCGCGGCCGCCCGGCCCTTCGGGCGGTCGAGCGCTGCCGACGCGCCCCTCCTCCCACTCCTCTATCGCCCGCGAACCGAGCGGTGTCCACGACTCGACGGTGGCGTACTGACCGGCGACGAAGTTGTCACCGATGCCACCCTCGCCGAGACTGGATATCCCGTCCGGAATGATGCCGCGCTCGCGAAGGTCACTGAAGAACTCGAGGGCTTGCACGCCCTCCTCGCGGAACACCGGCTCGTTGTTGTCGTTGAACAGCTGGCCGCCGGCCTGGTAGAGGAACTGCTTGAAGCTGAACACCGATTTGTCCGCCCAGGTGAACGCGAAGCCGGACTTCTCGCCCTGTGAGAGCTGCTCGCCCTGACTGAGCACCTCGTCCCAGGTGCCCGGCGGGGAGTCAAAGCCCTGCTGTTCCAGATACTGCTGGTCGTAGAGATAGGTCCCCCACTTCCCGAACTCGGGGGCCATGTACGTCTGGTCGTCGAACTGGACCAGGTCCACGAGCGGGTCGGGGAACTTGTTCATGTGGTCGCTGTCCAGGTCGATCGGTTCGAGCCACTCCGAACTGACGAAGTCCGCCAGCCACCACGTCGGACCGTTGAACACGTCGACCTGGCTGTCCTGATTCCGCCAGATAGTGGTGAGGCTGGTCTTCAGGTTGCTCCACGGCACTTCGTTGACCTCGACGGTGATACCGGTCTCTTGCTCGAACCGGTCGATGTTCTCCGCCGTTCCGGGGTCGAACTCCAGCGACCCGGAGTTGTAGAACACGATTTTGTCGGACGTGGACTCCGATCCGCTCCCCGTGAGACCACCACAGCCAGCGAGCGCGACAGAACCGGCAACGCCTGCGCCTTTGATGAACCTTCGCCGAGTTCGATTACCGTTCTTTTGCATACAAATGTGCACAAAAACTGCACACATTATAAATCATGTGGTTAGTTGACTGATATTGTTCACGGCAAATATTACCTGACAACGCAGTAAAAAGCAGCATAATGCGGTTATGAAGCATTTAATCGACGGTTCTGAGAGCGGGGTCGATAGCGAGTGGGACTTTTCACCGTAGCGCCATGAGCATCTTTGCTCATCAGGTGCACAAATTGTCCGTTGTTGGTGCACATTTTCCGAAACGGAGTGGACACCTGTCGCTCAAAACACCGGTCGCAGTGCGGCGTGCACGGACGGTCGCTGCGGACGAACCGCGTCTCCGGGCTCTATTCGTCGCCGAATCCGACGGCTGTCGCGTCCGTTCGCGCGCGACCCGCGGCCGCGTCGAGGTCGAACTCGCGGACGATTTCGCCGTCCCGAAGCAGGGGTTCCATGAGCGACTCGGCGTCGTCGGGCCCCTCGCGGTCGGCCAGCCCGATGTGGTGACCGCCGTCGGCGGTCCGGTAGACGGACTTCTTGCCGGTGAGCTTCCCGCGCTTGGCCGCGGGCTCGCCGTCGACTTCCACGATGTCGAGTGCGAAATCGAGCGGGTCGGCGTTCGAGACGTAGCTGCCGACGCCGAAACCGTCGGCCACGTCCCGCAGCTCCCGGAGCTGTGCGGGTCCGAGCCCGCCGGAGCAGAAGATGTCCACGTCCTCGTGGCCGTGTGCGTCCAGCGACCAGCGGACCTCCCGCGCGATGTGGCGGAAGTCGCCCCGGCGCGAGCCGGTGGTGTCGAGACGCACACCGGCGAGGTCTTCGACCGCCTCGGCCGCCCGCAGGGCCTCGTCGACCTCGTCGGAGTAGGTGTCGACCAGCGCGATGCGCGGGGTCGACTCGGGGACGGCCTCGTCGAAAGCCCGCCACGCCGCCTCCTGCTCGCCTCGGCCGAAGCAGATCAGCAGCGCGTGGGGCATCGTCCCGCCGGCCTCGCGGCCGAGGATGTCGCCGGCCGCGACGTTCGAGAAGCCGTCGAACCCGCCCAGCAGCGCCGCCCGCTCGACCATCGCGCCCAGCGACGGGTGGACGTGCCGGGAGCCAAAGGACAGCACCGTCGAGTCGGGGGCCGCCCGCCGGGCTTCGAGCGCCCGCGTGGCGACGCCGGTCGGATGGGAGAGCAAGCCGAGCAGGGAGGTCTCCAGCCGCCCGAACTCCCGGTAGGACCCCTCGATTCGCAGCACGGGTCCCCCGTCGAACAGCGTCCCCTCGGGCAACGCATCGGCGTCGAGCGAGTGGCCCGACAGCAGCGTCGCGGCGTCTTTTAATCCGGCCAGCAGGTGCCACTCGCCGGTGGGGAACTGGTCGGCCGTCACCTCTGCGACCACGTCCGGGTTCCGTCCGGCGTGGTCGAGCGCCTCGACTGTGCGGTCGAAGTACGCGTCAGTCGCCCGCCCGGACGCGATTGCCTCGGCCGGGACGATGTCGAATTCCTCGGTCATTACCCCGGTCTTAGCGCGGCGGTGGAAAAAACGAGCGGGTGACGGACACCCCCGACGACCCGACCGCGGAGACCCACAACCCTGAGCCGAAAGGGCCGATTCGAGAGCGGAGCCGTCCCCGCAGTCTGGCTGCTCCGCCGTGTCGCTGTCTGCCGCCCTCGACCCAAATACGAGCGCGTCAGCCACCCGAACGGTGAATTCCGCTCAGGTCGTCGACGGTCGGCCCGTTGACGATGCGGACGGTCCTCCCCGACCGAACGATACGGAACGCGTCGGCGAACTCGCTGTCTTCCGGCACCACGTAGACGTTCCCGCGCGGGTTGCGGGCGTCGTGTTCCCCGGTCAGCGCACCGCGATAGGCGTTCGCGAACTGCCGGGCGTCGCGCTCGCTGTCCCAGCGGCTCTCCCAGACGTAGCCGCCGCCACCGTCCCCGTTCCGGTAGGGCACGACCGTATCGCCGGCCCACCCCTCGGACGGGCGGCTCACGAAGCTGTAGCGGTCGGCGGCGGTCCGGTCGTTGTGGTACATCGTCGCGAAGATGGAGGCCTCGCCGACGGTGTCACCGACCGGGTCGCGGTCGAAGCGCTCCCACTCGGCGTTCGAGCGGTCGGCGACGGTCACCTCGACGGGCGTCTCGCCGGGGTAGCGCTCGGGGTGAATGACCTGCTCGGAACTGTCGGGGTAGTCGTCGTGGAGCGCGTCGACGGCGCCCCAGCCGCCCCGGTCGTAGACGGTGTCGATAAAGCCCGGCCCGCTGACGTAGGGCTGGATGATGACGGTGAAGACGCCGGAGTTCTGCCCGCCGCCGCTCCCGCCGCCCCCACCGTCGCTGTCGGGCCGCTCGATGCAGCTCCAGCCGTTCCGACACCGCTGTTCGTAGGTCCGCTGGACGTAGTTGGCCTCGCCCTCGACGACGCCGTTTCTGGACAGCTGGGTGTCCTGTGTCTCGGGCGACCCGTCGAGCCCGAACTGCTGGTCCTGCAGGGCGTGGACGAGCTCGTGGGCCAGCGTCCCCCGGTCGATGACCGGCGTGTCCGAGGGGCTGACGACGACGATGCGGTCCTCGCTCGGGGAGTAGTACCCCAGCACCGAACTGTCCCGCGTGTCGCTGATGGCCTCGTCGCTGCCCTCGGACTCGCCGACGAGCAACAACGACTCCCACACCTGGTCGTTCCACGGGTCCCCGCCGGGGCCGGCGCCGCTCCCGTTCGACCGCGAGCGGTCGCGGTACTCGGCCCGCGAGACGACTTCGACCGGGACGGTCGAGGTGAACTCCCGGTCGCGGATGCGCTCGATCCGGGCCATCGTCCGGGCGGTGACGGCCTCGCGCTCGCTCTCGTTGAGCCCGTCGCTCGTCGTCACGTCCACGGGGTCGTCGTACCAGTAGCCGTTCTCCCAGCCGATGGCGTCCCCGCCGCGTGGCTCCTCGGGATGGCCGACGAAGGGTATCGAACAGCCGGCCAGAACCACGCAACCAACCGCGAGCAGGAGGACGAGCGCCCTACGCATCGTAGAGCTCGGTCAGTTCGGCCTCGGTCGGAGCGTTCACCACGGTGACAGTGTCACCCTCGACGTGGACGGCGAGCGCGTCGCTGAAGGGGCTCCCGGGTTCGACGACCCAGTTCCCGTCTGCGGTCCGGCTCCCGCCCCAGTGCTGGATGACCCGCTCCCACGTGGACGCGAACCGCGCCGCGGCGGTGTCGTCCGACCACGTGGTCCGCCAGACGTACCCGGTCTCCGAACCGTTAGTGTAGACCTGCATGCGGCCCCCCTCCCAGTCGCGCGTCGCGGGGAGGTCGTAGTTGTACGGGTCCGTGCGGTCGAGCTGGCCGCCGTCGAAGTTGTAGAACTGGCTCGGGCTCACGACGGCCGCCGACCGGTTGTAGCTATCGCCCATCGTGTACCCCATCGACGCGGCGATGGCCGACGGGCCGACGGTCGCGTAGTCGGGCCGGTCGCGGTCGGCCGACGGTCGCACCTGCGTCCACTCCTCGCCCGGCGTGGCCGGAATCGTCACCGCGCGCGGCTCCCACTCGGGGTAGTCGGCCGCGGTCGTGACCTCGCGAGCGCCGTCGGGCACGTCGTCGTAGGCGGCGTTCACCGCCGCCCAGCCGCCCCGGGCCCGGAGGTCGGAGACGAACGTCGACCCGTCGCTGTACGGGAAGTACACCAGATAGAAGACGCCGTAGTGGGCCGGTCCGCCGCTCCCGCCGCTCCCGCCGGTCGCCTCGGTGACACACGTCCACTCGGCCCCGCACCGGTCGGTGTACAGCGTGTCGACGGTGCGGGCGTCGCCCTCGACGAGCCCGTTGCGCCCCTGTACCGCGTCGCGCGTGCTGGCGTTGCCGTCGAGCCCGAATCGCTGGTCCTGCAGGGCGTGGACGAGCTCGTGTGCGAGGGTTCGCTCCCCGATTCGGGGCGTCTCGGAGTTCGTGACGATGACGATGGCGTCCCTCGACGGGCTGTAGTACCCCTGGACGCTGTCGCCGAGCGTGCTCTCCTGGGTCTCGATGGAGCTTCGGTCCTCGCCGACGAGGAACAGCGCCTCGAACTTCGCGTTGTCGAACGTCCGCAGCGAGTCGCCGTAGCTCCCGTTGCTACTGTTTGCTCGATAGGCCGACCGGGAGACGGTCTCGACGGGAACGCTCCCGTCGAACTCCAGCCCGCGGACGTGCTCGACGCGGGCCATCGACCGGTTGACGACCGCCGACAGCTCGCTCTCGTTGAGCCCGTCGGTGTTGTTCACCGCCAGCGGGTCGTCGTGCCAGTAGCCGTTCTCCCAGCCCAGGCGGTCGGTCGCGGGGTCCGGGCGGACGCTCCGGCGCTCCGTGGCGTTCCCCGAGCGCTCGGTCCCCTCGCCCACCGCCGGCGTGACGACTTCGTCGGGCGTCTCGGTCGCGTTCGGCCCCGGCGTCGCACTGTCCGTCCCCGGCCCCAGCCCCTGACAGCCCGCAAGCAGGAGGGCCACGGCACAGAGTACGGCAGTAAACTCACGTCGCATTACCGGACTCTCGGTGGGCACGGTGAAAAGTCGCACGCCCGAACATTCGTACGTGTCGCGGCCGAACAGTCGCGTATGGAGCTGGACCCGACACGGACGGCCCTCGTGGTCGTCGACATGCAGAACGGTTTCTGTCACCCGGAGGGGAGCCTCTACGCGCCCGACAGCGAGGCCGCCATCGAGCCCGTCGCCGGACTGGTCGAGCGGGCCCGCGACGCCGGTGCCAGCGTCGTCTTCACCCGCGACGTACACCCGCCCGAGCAGTTCGAGGACGCGCACTACTACGACGAGTTCGACCGCTGGGGCGAACACGTCGTCGAGGGCTCGTGGGAGGCCGAACTCGTCGACGAACTGGTCCCCCGGGAAGACGAACTGGTGGTCGTCAAACACACCTACGACGCCTTCCACGAGACGCAACTGGAGGGGTGGCTCGACGCCCACGGCGTCAAAGACCTCGTCATCTGCGGGACGCTCGCGAACGTCTGCGTCCTCCACACCGCGTCCAGCGCGGGGCTGCGGGACTTCCGCCCCGTCCTCGCCGAGGACGCCATCGGCTTCATCGAGGAGGGCCACCACGAGTACGCGCTGGACCACGCCGACTGGCTCTTCGGCGAGGTGGCCGACCGGGACGCGGTGACGTTCGCCTGAGATGGGCGGCCCCGTCCGCGGCGAGGTCCCCGAGGTCGGTGACGGCCCGGAGTACGACCTCGATTTCCGAGCCCACCCCGAGCGCTACCGACACACGCCCGACGAACAGGGGGCGTTCAAGATCGAACCGTACAAGAGCGAACTGCTGCCCGACTGGACCGTCAGCGACCTGACGCCCGCCGCCGAGGCGGCCCAGACCATCCACGACCGGTACCGGAGCTACCGGGACGACGGTGAGTTCGTCGGGATGGACATGGCCCGAAAGTACCTCCAGATGGGGTGGACGCGGGCGATGCGCTACGCGAAGTACCCCGGCGGGCGGAAGTACGACGACGGCGAGGAACGCGAGCCCGAGCGGTGGTACGACACGGAAAAGCGCCGCATCGCCCGAATCTACCGGTTCCACCTCGACCGCGTCCGTGCGGACCCGGCCTACGCGCGGGCCGTCGACGCCCACCGCGAGCGCTACGGCGGGGACTGAGGACTGCCGCCGCTCTCGTTCCCGTTCGGCTAGCCCGCGACTGCCGCTGGGCCCGATGGCCGCAATCTCCGACCGCAGACGCGTTACCGTATCACCCGCGGATGTCTAGGGAAACGCCATAGCGTGTTATGTGTTGTCACACTGTACTGTCGAGTGGTGAACACGATGTCCCTGTCAGCCAGCGCGCCGCCCGACGAGGCGGCCCTCGACACGCTTCGAGCACAGGTCAGGGGTACGGTGCTCGTTCCGGACGACGAGGGGTACGAGGAGGCCCGGACGGTCTGGAACGCGATGATAGACGCACGGCCCGCGGTCGTCGCCCGGGTCGCGGGGGCCGCGGACGTGATGGCCGCGGTCGCCTTCGCTCGCGAGCACGGGCTGGAGCTCGCCGTTCGCGGCGGCGGCCACAACGTGGCCGGCACTGCGGTCGCCGACGGCGGCCTCGTCGTCGACTGCTCGCCGATGGACTCCGTCCGGGTCGACCCCGACGCCAGGCGCGCGTGGGTCGAACCCGGGGCTCGTATCCACGACGTCGACGTGGAGACGCAGGCACACGACCTCGCGGTCCCGGCCGGCTTCGTCTCCACGACCGGCATAGCCGGGCTGACGCTGGGCGGCGGTTTCGGCTACCTCTCGCGCAAACACGGCCTGACCGTCGACAGCCTCCGCTCGGTTGAACTGGTGACCGCCGACGGCGAGTTCGTCCGGGCCAGCGAGGACGAGCACTCGGAGCTGTTCTGGGCGCTCCGGGGCGGCGGCGGCAACTTCGGCGTCGTGACGGCCTTCGAGTTCGACCTCCACGACCTCGCCTCGCCGATACTGGCCGGTCCGGTCGCGTACCATCTCGACGACGCCCCGGCGGTGCTGCGCGAGCTGACCGCGGCCGTCGACGCGGCCTCCGACGAGGTCGCCTGCCTCGTGGCCATGCGGCAAGCGCCGCCGGCGCCGTTCCTCCCCGACGACGTCCACGGTGCGCCCGTCCTCCTCGTCGTCTTGCTGTACGCAGGTGACGTGGCGGACGGCGAGGACGCGCTCGCCCCGCTCCGGGCCATCGGCGACCCCATCGCGGACGCTGTCGGCCCGAAACCGTACGCGGTGTTCCAGACGGCGTTCGACGAGGCGTCGGCTCCCGGGGCCCGGAACTACTGGAAAGCCCACTACCTCCCGAGGCTCTCCGACGCGGCTATCGACGCCATGTGTGGCGCCGCGGCCGACATCGAGTCGCCGGAGACGACGCTGGGTATGATGGCGATGGGCGGCGAAATCGCCTGCCGGCGGGCCGACGCGACGCCCTACCAGCACCGCGACGCCGAGTGGGCCGTGAACATCCAGTCACGCTGGCGCGAGGCCGACGAGGACGACGAGCACGTCGCCTGGGCCCGCGACGCCTTCGACGCGCTCACGCCCCACGCGACCGGCGGCGTGTACGTCAACTTCATCAGCCGCGACGAGCGCGAGCGCGTCCACGACGCGTTCGACGCGGAGACCTACGAGCGCCTCGCGGCGGTCAAGGCCGAGTGGGACCCAGAGAACGCGTTCCACCGCAACCAGAACATCGAGCCAGCGGGGTGAGCCGGCCGCTCGCGGCCCTACGACGGCGCCCGCCGCTCGACGCTGACCGTCACCTGTTCGCCCACGGCGAGGTCGACGCCCTCGCCGACCAGTTTCACGCCGGCGTCGTCGCGCGAACAGAACAGCGCCACGCCGGTGACGGGCTCGCCGTTCGCGAGCACGTCGAGGTCGTCCCACGCGACGGTGCGCCCCTCGGCGACGCCGACCCGCTGACCCGCTAGTCGCGCCGTCCCGCCGCCGTCGCCGCCGAGCAGGCCGCCCCAGTCGTAGTGCGACAGACCGCCGTCGAGGACGCCGGCACCACCGTTCCCGCCCGCCAGCCCGACGAACCGCTCGCCGGGCGCGGGATGGGCTGGCGAATCGAGGCGTGCCCACGTCTCGCCGGCTTCGACGACGATGCCGGTGCCGTCCCACGCCAGCGGTTCCACGTCGACACCCGCCTCGACGGGGAGCGAGCCCCCCGCTCGGTAGGGGTTCGCGTCGTGCGAGCGAAAGCCCAGATGGACGTGGTTCGGGACCCACGGCGCGAAAAAGCCCGCCCGGACGAGTCCGCCGAGGTCGTCGCCAACCGCGACGCGGTCCCCGGGTTCGACCCCCGGTTTCACGTGGAGCAGGCGCGCGACGTGGTCGCCGGTGTCGACCAGTATGAGATAGTCGTGTTCGGCGGCGTAGGCTTTCGGCGGCGCCCGAACCGTCTTCGTGTCGACCACTTCGCCGGCGACCGGTGAAGGGGCCCGCGCTCCCTCCGGGTAGAGGTCTATCGCACACCCCCTGTCGTGGGCGGCGAAGGGGGAGTTGTACAGCGAGAAGCGGTAGTACTGTTCTAGCACCGCTCGCGGGACGGTGACGGCCATTGCCGTCGGTTGGGCACCGGCGAGCATGTGCCTGTCGTCCGAGGGTTCATCAGCGATGCCGAAACCACGGTCGCGTATGCGCTGAGTACCGCCGCGACGGGTCCAGCGGGAGCGCGACACAGCCCGTCGCGACGCGCCGTGTCGCCTGTTCGATTCAGTACCACGTACGCGAGGATTCCGCAGTGCGTACAGCCCGCTCTACCCACGGTAGCTGCCGACTGCGGACGGGCCGCTCCGGCGTTCGACTCACTGCGAGCGGCGTTCTCACGTCACGCCGTCCGCCACAGCGCGACCACGCCGGCCACGAGCGCGACGCTTCCGCCGACGAGCAGCGCGGGACGGTAGCCGACGCGACTGCCGGCGGCGGCGAACCCGACCGGACCGACGGTCGCGCCCAGCGAGACGACGCTCGTCCGCAGGCCGAACACGCCGGCCCGGTAGCGCGCGCGGGCCATCCCGCTGACGAGCCCGTCGATAGCGGGTAACACCGCGCCCTGACCGGCGCCCACCGCGAGCGTGCCAAGCGTCACGACCAGCGGCCCCGGGGCCAGCCACACGGTCAGCAGGCCGACACCGTAGGCGCAGTAGCCGGCGGCGACGAGCTGGGCCGGCGCGAGCCGCGTGGCCAGCCGGCCGCCCGAGAGGGCGACCGCGGCCGTCGACAGCGCGGCGGCCGAGAGCACGACGCCGATGGCCAGCGGCGGCTGGTCAAACGAGTCCGCAAGCAGGAACGGGACAGCGGTGAGAACGCCCCCGAACAGCAGCACGTAGGCGGTAAAGGAGGCGGCGAAGACGGTCGCCGCGGTGCGTCGCGGGAGCGTCCCGACGCTGTTGCGGAGATACGCCAGCCCGTTCTCGCGGGTGGTGGCCGGCGGATCGTCGAGCCGTCGCAGCGCCCACAGCGCAACGGGGAGTCCGACGGCGTAACAGAGGAACGGGGTCTGCCACGAGCGCGCGCCGAGCACGCCGCCAAGCAGCGGGTACACCGCTGCGCCGATGGAGATAGCCGCGGCGTTGGCACCGAGGGCTGCGGCGCGCTCTACGCCCTCGAAGGTGTCGCCCAGAAGCGTCACGCTGAGGCTGAACACGCCGCTCGCGGCGACACCCTGTCCGGCCCGGAGCAGCAAAATCGCGTCGAACGTCGTCACCGCGGCCACGGCGAGCCCACACAGCGAGTACAGTGTCAGACTCCCCACGAGCACTGGTCGGCGGCCGTAGCGGTCGGCCAGCGCACCGGCGACCGGCGAGAGGACGATGCCCGGCAGCGTGTAGACCGTGATTATCAGGCTCGCCTGTTCGTCGCCGACGCCGACCGCCGAGGCGATGCTCGGCAACAGCGGGCTGACGAGCGTGACACCGAGCACGCCGACGAGCGTACTCACCAGCGCGATGCGGAGTACTCTCGACGCCCACGGCACGCCGCCGGTCGGTGTCGTCGTCACATGGGCCCCCTCGCTCGGACGAGGGAAACCGCTGCTGTTCCGGCACAGCGGTTTTGCTCGCCCACACCGTAGCCGACCCATGCGACTCCTCCGGGGCCGTGCCGGCGACCACGAGCGGGATTACCAGCGCACCCGCGAGCTGGTCGACCGCGTCGCCGCCGACGCGGTCCCCGGGCTCCGGGTCTGGCGACCTCACCGACAGGTCGCCTTCGGCCGCCGAGACCGGCGCGAGGCGGGGTACGAGCGGGCCCACGGAGCCGCGACCGAACGGGGGTACGCCGTCCTCGAACGCGAGGTCGGCGGCCGCGCCGTGGCCTACACGGGCAACACCGTCGCGTTCGCGCTGGCCGAACCGCCGGACCAGGGCCGCCGGGGTATCGCTACCCGGTACGACCGCGTGGCCGCGGCGGTCCGGCGGGCCCTCGAAACCGTCGGTGTCGACGCGAGCGAGGGCGAACCACCGGACTCGTTCTGTCCCGGCGCCCACTCGCTGCAAGCGACCGGCAAACTCGTCGGTATCGCCCAGCGGGTCCGCCAGGACGTGGCGCTGACCGCCGGCGTCGTCGTCGTCCGCGACCACGCCGCCATCGCTGCTGTGCTCGACCCGGTGTACGACGCGCTCGGGGTCCCCTTCGACCCCGACTCGGTGGGCAGCGTGGTCCGGGCCGGTGGCGATAGTGACGGCCTCCTCGACGCGCTGGAGACCGAACTCGCGGGCGCCGTCCCGTGACCGGCCGCGACCGCATCCGGGACACTTAGGGGTTCCCCCGGCCCAGAGTCGGTATGCTCATCCGCAACGCGACACTCGCCGACGGCCGGCAACGGGATGTCCGGGTGCGCGGCGAGACCATCGCCCAGGTCGGTCGGGACCTCTCGACGGAGGACGAGCGCACCGTCGACGTCTCCGGCAAACGGTTGTTCCCGGGGATGATAGACACACACGTCCACTTCCGACAGCCCGGCTACGCCCACAAGGAGACGTGGTCCAGTGGCTCCCGCGCCGCGGCGGCGGGCGGCGTGACGACCGTCGTCGACCAGCCAAACACCGACCCGCCGACCGTCGACGGCGCGGCCTTCGACGGGAAGGCCGACTTCGCGGCCGACGCCGTCGTCGACTGGGGGATAAACGGCGGCGTCACGGCCGACTGGGACCCCGAGAGCCTGTTCAGCCGGCGGCTCTTCGCGCTGGGCGAGGTGTTTCTGGCCGACTCGACCGGCGACATGGGTATCGAGCGAGCGCTCTTCGAGCGGGCCCTCGCCGCGGCGACCGACCACGGCGTCACGGTGACGGTCCACGCCGAGGACGCGGACTCGTTCAACGACGACGCCATGGCCCGCGAGGACGCCGACGCCTGGAGCGCCTACCGCACCGCGGAGGCCGAGCACCGCGCCGTCCGCCGGGCCTGCGAGGCCGCGGAGCAGGTCGGCGCCCGCATCCACATCGCTCACACGTCGACGCCCGAGGGCATCGACATCGCCGCCGACGCGGGGATGACGACCGAGGTGACGCCCCACCACCTGCTGCTCTCCCGCCGGGACCTCCGCGACCTCGGCACCTACGGGCGGATGAACCCGCCCTTGCGCCGCGAGAAGCGCCGCCGCGAGGTGTACGAGCGGGTCGCCGACGGCACCGTCGACATGATCGCGACCGACCACGCGCCCCACACGCCAGAGGAGAAAGACGTCAGCATCTGGGACGCTCCTTCCGGAGTGCCCGGGGTCGAGACGGCCCTGCCGCTCATGCTTGCCGAGGCCGCCGACCCCGACACCGACCTCGGCTACGAGCGAGTGCGCGACCTGACGGCGACGAACCCCGCCGCCGTCTTCGATATCCCCCAGAAGGGCGCTATCGAGCCCGGCAAGGACGCCGACCTCGTGCTGGTCGACACCACCGAGACCACCGAGATACGCGCTGACGAGCGCCACACCGACTGCGGCTGGACGCCCTTCGAGGGTTTCGACGCCGTCTTCCCCGAGTGGACGATGGTCCGGGGGACGACGGTGTTCGAGCGCGACCCCGAGGGCGACGTGTTCTACGACCACGCGGGCGAGAACGTCCGCGACGCCGACGGCGAACTAGTCGAGTGAGTGTGTGCAGCGCCCTTCCGATTGCGCCGTGGCGACGTGCTGTGCGTCCGCTGACCCCGTTCACTCGGGCTCTACCGACTCCTCGGGCTCCTCGCCTTTCTCTAGCCGATAGTCGGGGACCGGCAGGACGACGCCGAAGACGAGCCGGTAGGCGGCGACGCCGAGGCCGCCACCGGTCAGTCCCGCGGCGCTGACGGCTGCGACCGGCGTCGCGAGCAGGACGGCGAAGGCGACGCCGACGGCGACGGTGACGAGAAACGCAGCCACCGTGGCCACCTCCGGGTAGACTCCCGGTACCACGTCGTGTTCGGCGAGAAAGACCGCGACGGCGATGAGCGCTGCGATGGTCGCCGTGACGACCGGAACGGCGCGGACGGCTTCGACGCCGTCGCTGAACACCCCGGCCCCGATCATGATGGTCGACAAGAACAGGTCGGATTTCAGGACCGACAGCTCCTCACTTCTCATCGACACCGAACTCGTGGCCACACTCGGGGCAACACACCTCGTCGTGGCGCAGTGCCGCCGAGTGTTCCCGGACCTCCCGCATCACCGTCGAGATGCGGTCCTCGGCCTCCATCTCGTCCTCGACGGCGAGGTCGACGCCCTCGACTTCCAGCAGGAACTTCGCGACCTCCGTCGACTCGTACATCACGTCGTCCAGTTCCTCGGCGGTGAAGAAGTCCGACATCGCGCCGTAGAGGAACGTCGCACCGGCTTTCCGGACCTTCTCCTCGAAGGAGGCACGGGCCTGATTGACCGCCTGGGGCGTGTAGGTGTCGGTCATGAACGGCACGAGTTCGGGGAGGTTCTCGCCGATCTTCGTCATCTCGACGCCGGTCTCGGTGCGGAAATCCGCACAGAGGCGGGCGATGGCCCACTCGCGGGCCGTGATGTAGGTCCGCTCGCGCAGGAACTCGTTGGCCCGGTCGTAGGTCCCGCTCTCTATCTTGGTAAAGCGCTCGTACTTCCGAACGTCTTCGGGCACGTCAGTCCCAGCCGGCTCGGTCGACTGACCCTCGATATCTCCCTGTTCCTCGCCCGACTCGTCGGGCTCGTGGGGCGTGACGACCCGCGTCGGCTCCTCGTCTTCGGGCGGCGGTGTCATGGCCGTCAGTGTGTGCCCCCGGCGAAAAAGCGTATCGCCCCAGCCGTGGCCACGCCGCCACCGCGGGGCTCAGCAGGCCCCGCGCTCGGCGAGGGCCGCTTTGTCCTCGTCCCGGAGACTGATACCGTGTGACTGGAGCTCCGCGACCAGCTTCGCCCTGGAGCAGTCGCTCTGTGCCGACGCCGTCTCGAGCGTGAAGGTTCCGTCGCGGTACAGCTGTAGCGCCGTGTTGAGAGTAGTGTGTGACATACTCACTCACATCTGAGGCGAACTATCATATGAAGATTTCGTCCAATCAGACACTACATATATCCATGAATAAAACCGAATTTAACACCTAGTAGCCGTCACGACGGGTCGGCCCAGTATCCGAAACTGACCACCGCCTCCGCCCGGGCCGGCCGGTCTGTACCGACTCCTAAGCGTCATGTGGCTTTTTGACCGATGACGCTGATGGCCATACATGGACATTCTACTCGGTGTTGGGGGGAGTGAGCTGTCGTATCACGCGCTGGAGGAGACCATCGACCGCGCACAGGAGACCGGCGACGACGTGACCGTCGCTATCTTCCACAACGAAGAGGTCAGCGCCGACACCGACGAGATTCAGGAACGGGTCGAGGAGACACTCGCCGAAGCCGACTTCGAGGCGCCGATACGCCGTCTCGACGGTGGTTCGCCGGGGAGCGAACTCATCGCGCTGGCCGAAAACGAGGAGTTCGACCGCATCGTTCTGGGCGGCGGCGAGCGCTCGACGCTCGGGAAGATACAGCTCGGTTCCATCGTCGAGTTCGTCCTGTTGAACTCCCAGACCCCGGTGACTCTCATCCGATGACACGCGAGTATCCGGACGAACCGGCCGACGACTTCCCGCGACCGCCCTGGACCGTCACCGACCGCGAGGGCCGCGAGGTGGAGCTAGCGGCCGCCGACGCGGCCGACCGCGAGAGCGTTCTGGAGATGTACCTCTCGTTCGACCCGGCCGACCGGGCCCAGGGGATTCCGCCGGCACGGGAGGCGGCCATCGACGACTGGCTCGACACGATTCTGAGCGAGGAGACGCTGAACGTCGTCGCGGTCCACCAGGGGAGCGTCGTCGGCCACGCGACGCTGGTCCCGGACCGCCACGGCGAACACGAGCTCGCTATCTTCGTCCTGCAGGCGTTCCAGGGCGCCGGTATCGGCACCCACCTCGTCGAGGCGCTGCTGGGGCTCGGTCAGTCGCGGGGGCTGGAGAAGGTGTGGCTGACCGTCGAGCGGTGGAACGACCCCGCGGTCGCGCTGTACAAGAAGGTCGGGTTCGAGACGACCAGCGCCGAGAGCTTCGAGATAGAGATGAGTATCCGACTCTAGACCGACAGCACCGGCTGACTGGCGTATTCGAGCACGTAGAGGGCGGCCCGGCCGACGGCGTCGTCGCTGCTCGCGGCCCGCGGGATGACGAGGAACTCCGCGTCGATATCTTCGGCCACGTCGAGCACGACGCTCCCGGGATTTTGTAGCAGCCGTTTCTGCGAGAACGCCGTCGCCGTCGAGGTGTCGAGCGTCACGTCGTGGCCCAGTTCGTGGGACCGCTCGCGGACCCGTCGCGTGAACTCCCGGTGGTCCTGTGCGACCGACTCCGCGTCGACAGTCCCCTTATCGAGGTCCCGTCGCAGTCGTTCGTCCAGCACGAACAAGAGGTGGAGGCCGGCGTCGTACCGCTCGGCGATGGCGGTCGCGTACGCCGCTGCTTGCTCTGACCGGTCGCTCCCGTCGACCGGGACGAGCACGAGGTCGATGTCCATCACCACTGTCTGTGACCGCGCCCGGCAAAAAGCCACCCATCGCTTTCGGTGCGGGCGATGATGGGTGGCCTTTTTGAGCGTCGCCCGCCCAGCATGGCGTATGTTCGACACGGTGGTCATCGCGACGGACGGCTCGGGCAGCGCACAGCGCGCCGTCGAAGCCGCCCTCGACCTCGCCGCGAAGTTCGACGCGACCGTCCACGCGCTGTACGTCGTCGACGAAGGTGAAGTCGAGTCCACGCCCGACGATGTCCGCGACGTACTGGAGCGGGCCCTCGCGACGACCGGCGGTCGCGCGCTCACCTTCGTCCGGGAGGCGGCCCAGGCCGACGGCGACGGCGACGTGGTCACGGCGGTTCGCCACGGCGATCCGGCCGACGAGATACGCACCTACGCCGAGGACGTGGACGCCGACCTCATCGCGACCGGGACCCGGGGCCGCCACGGCGACCACGGGTTCTTGCTCGGCAGCGTCGCCGAGGAAATCGTCCGCCACGCGCCGATGCCGGTGCTGTCGGTCCGCCAGCTCGAAGGCGAGGCCAACCCCGAGCGCCAGGAGGTCTGAGCCGCTGCGACTGACGCGCCCACGGGTCACCGTGCCCCGGATTTCGCGTGGCGAAATCCGGACCGCCGGGTTCATTGCCGCTGACTGGCACATGCGGGCATGGACGACTGGCTCATCGACGACGACCGTCTCTCTATCGGCCGCAAATCAGTGCTCCCCGGTGAGGGCTTTTTCTATCCGGATTCGTTCGAGGAGGAACAGCGCGAGGCGGAGGCCGCCGAGACGCTCACCGGCGCGGGCGTCGTGGTCATCGCCGACCCGGACGCCGACGGGCTGGCCTGTACGGCGCTCGTTCGCGAAGCCCACGGTGCCGGGGCACTCCTGCCCGCCGGGCCGCACAACCTCCAGGAAGCGCTCGCCTGGGCCGCCGAGTACGCAGAGCCCGACGCGGCGGTGTTCGTCTGTGACCTCTGTCCCGACAGCGAGGACGACCTGGGCGCGCTCGCGGACCTGGTCGACCACGTCGACGCTGTCACGTGGTTCGACCACCACCAGTGGGACGACGACCTCGGCGCGCTCGTCGACGAGTCGGGCGTTTCCCGAACCGTGGGCGACTCCGAGGAGGTCTGTACCGCCGACGTGGCCCTCGAACAGCTCGACCACGAGTTCGGCGAGCAGTGGGCACAACTGGCCGCCGTCACGCGGGACCACGACCTCTGGATTCGCGACGACGAGCGCAGCGACGACCTCGCCGACTTCTCCTACTGGGCCGAACCCGAGGAGTACATCGAGGCCGTCGCCGAGCACGGGCCGGACCTCTCGCCGGAAGTCAGGGAGTTCCTCGCGGAGAAGCGCGTCGAGAAGGAGGCCCTCATCGAGAAGGCCGTCGAGCGCGCGGAGCTGCGCGAGGTCGGCGAGTGGACCGTCGGCGTCACCTACGGCCGCTGCTCGCAAAACGAGGTCGCCGAGGCGCTGCGCGAGCGGGGCGCCGACGCCGCCGTCATCGTCAAGCCCGCCGGCTCGGCCTCGATTCGTGGCACCGACGACTTCGAGCGCGCCCACGAGGTCGCCCGGCAGGTCAACGGCGGCGGCCACCCCAAGGCCGCCGGCTGCAAGCCCGACATCTACGACGACATGATGGACTACGCCCACCACTGGACCACACAGGGTGCGGTTGCGAAACAGGCTATCGTCGACGCGTTCAAGCGGCTGCCCGAGGAGGAAGACGAGGAGTAGCGAGCGGCGCGCGTCTCGAACTGGAACGGTGAGCGACGCGAACCCGTACGGCGTCGGTGGCCGGCCTCGGGGTCCGCAACGCTGATACGTCCGGTCTCCGACACGAAAGCTGATGTCACCAGCCCTCCCCCGGCTTGTTCCCGACGACCTCGATGTCACCGGTAACGTCGTCACGGCCCTGCTCGTCGGCGTGACCATCTATGTCGTCGACGGCTCGCTCGGCTACGCCGCTGGGTCGGCCGCCGGGTTCCTCGCACTGAAACTATCGGCCGACCTCGCCGGCGCCGTCGTCGGCGACTACGCGGACAACGTCCTGTTGGGGTTCCTGGTTCTGGTCGCCACGGGATACCTGGTCTCGTTGGGCGGGTCGTGGTGGCTCGCCGCGGGCTTTGCCCTCTGTGGCGGCTGGTTCCTCCTCGACGGCGTCCAGCATCTCCGACACGGCGTCACGCGCGAGGAGGTCGCCGTGCCGTACCGCCACGACGGGAGCGTGTTGACCGGTCTGCCGAAGGCGTTGCTCGTCAGGCTGGCTGAACCCGTGTTACTCGCTCGGCGGCGGGACGACGGTGCCCATCGCGACGGTGTCGACACGGAACGGTAGCAAGTACCGTTCCGGGACCACTACGGGTAAGTGGTGACGGGCCGACCGAACGCCCATGGCAGGCGCTGGGGCGGCGATACTGTTCGGGGTCTTCTTCGTCGTACTCGGCGGTATCGGCGTCTACTACCCGGACCGTTTCGGCATGGGATGGGCGTCGCCCGCCACTATCGAATCGGACCCCGAGGCCGCGGCGGCACAGGCGCGTCGGTCGATTCAACTCCGCGGCCAGCTGCTCGTCGCGCTCGGGCTGGTGCTCCTGCTGCTCGGTGTCGTCGGTCTGTTCTGACCGCTGTCGACCGTCCTGCAGCGTGCCGACGGTCGACGGTGGGACTCGTCACACCTCGACGACCCACTTATCGGAGTACCGCTCGCCGCAGGCACAGACGGCGTAGGCGTGGATGACGTCGCCCTCGGCGTACATGCCGCCGACCTCCTCGTTCTGTGCCTCGGCGAAGGCGAAGACGAACTTCGTCGTGTGGTTTGCCTCGGGCTCTTCCTCGGCGACGGGACAGTTCGCGTCGGTGCAGTCGTCGTGGACCTCGCCCTCGGTCTTCATGGCCTGCTGGGCCAGCCCCATCGGGTCGATGCCGGTCGCGGACTGGAAGGCGCTGCGGCCCCGGTCGCCCGGCAGGACCAGGACTTGCCCGTCGTCGACGCGGTCGGCGTAGTCGGCCAGCGCTTCGGGGTTCGAGACGGCGTCCTCGTGGAGGAAAAAGAGGACGTCGTCGACGCGCTCGCCCGCCAGAAACTCGGCGTGGTTGCTCATGCCTGAGAGGAGTCGGCCCCCGCCCAAAAGTACCGCGCTCTCGTCCGTGCCGACCGCCCACACCGCTGGCGCCGCGGTGTCGTCGCTTTACCTATCAGGCAACGGACTGGTAGTTAGGTATATGATTTTTTAGGCAGGCCAAAGATGAACTGAAGCACGCGACGGCCCGAACAAAACACGGCCACAGGAGCCGGACACCGTCCCGGATTGGCACCGGCGACGGATTCGCGACACCGGGAGCGACGGCTAACGTACCAGATTACACACCTGTCCGTTAAATTTAAATAATTTTTAGGCTAGCCTAAAATCGCATGTCTCGGACAAGCACGACAGAACCGGTGTATCGGGTCACAGCCGCCGGAGGTGGGCCGGCGTGAGCTACCAGAGCAATCGCGCGATACTCTCCCAGCAGGCCAGTCGGGAGTCGAGCGCCCGGACCTATCCGCGATATCTCCCACTCGCGATACGCGAGGCCGACGGCGTCGTCGTCACCGATATGGACGGCAACGAGTACTACGACTGTCTCGCCGGGGCGGGGACGCTCGCGCTGGGCCACAACCACCCCGCGGTGGTCGAGGCGATGGAGACGGCCATCGAGGCCGACCGACCGCTCCACACCCTCGACATCTCGACGCCGGCCAAGGAGCGGTTCGTGGACTCGCTGTTTGCGAGCCTGCCCGACGAGTTCAGCGACCGGGCGAAGATACAGTTCTGTAGCCCGGCGGGGACCGACGCCGTCGAGGCGGCGCTCAAACTCGTGAAGACGGCGACGGGCAACCGGAGCGTGCTGGGTTTCCAGGGCGCCTACCACGGGATGACGAGCGGGGCACTCGCCCTGATGGGCGATACGGACGCCAAGGGGCCGATTCCGGGGCTGATGAACGACGTCCACCACCTCCCGTACCCCTACGACTACCGGTGTCCGTTCGGGACCGACGGTGAGGGCCACCGGACGGCCAGCCGGTACGTCGAGAACGTGCTGGACGACCCCGAGAGCGGCATCACCGAGCCCGCCGGGATGATACTCGAACCGGTACAGGGCGAGGGCGGCGCGCTGCCGGCTCCCGACGAGTGGCTGCGGGAAATCCGTCGCATCACCCGCGAGCGGGACATCCCGCTCGTCCTCGACGAGATACAGGCCGGGCTCGGACGGACCGGCGAGCTCTACGCCTTCGAGCACGCGGATATCACGCCCGACGTGGTGACGCTCTCGAAGGCCGTCGGCGGCGGCCTCCCGCTGGCCGTCGTCGTCTACGACGAGTCCCTCGACGTCTGGGAGCCCGGCGCCCACGCCGGCACCTTCCGGGGGAACCAGCTGGCGATGGCGGCCGGCGAGGCCACCATCGAGTACGTGCTGGACAACGACCTCGACGACCACGCCGCCGCCGTCGGCGCGCGCCTCCGGTCGGAGCTTGCCGCCACGGCCGAGCGCTTCGAGGTCGTCGGCGACGTGCGCGGCCGCGGGCTGATGCTCGGCGTCGAGTTCGTCGACCCCGCCGCCGATTGGCAGGGCGCCGGGCCCCACGCCCCCCACAGCGACTTTGCGACCGCCGTCCAGTCGGCGTGTTTCGACCGCGGGCTCATCATCGAACTCGGGGGCCGGGGCGGCGCCACTGCCCGGTTCCTCCCCCCGCTCGTGCTGACCGCCCAGCAGGCCGACGAGGTGGCCGCCATCTTCGAGGAGGCCGTGGCGGCCGTCGCGGCCGAGACCGACCGGCCGGAGGCGACGGCATGAGCAGCGCGGAGCTGTTCCTTGGCGGCGAGGCCGGCGAGTCGGCCTACCGGGCGGCGATGGGGCGGGCGACCGACGCCGTCCTGTCGTCGTTCGCCGACGACGAGGACCCCTACTCGGGCTTTTCCCCCGAGGAACTCGCCGACCAGTTCGACGAGCCGGTCATCCCCGAGACGGGGACGGGGCTGGCGAGCGCCATCGACGAGGTCGCGGAGACGGTGCTCGCCCACTCCGTCGGGACCTCGAACCCCCACTGTGTCGCCCACCTCCAGTGTCCGCCGATAATTCCGGGGCTGGCCGCCGAGTCGATGCTCGCCGCGACCAACCAGTCGCTCGACTCCTTCGACCAGGCCCCCGCGGCGACGGTCATCGAAGAGCGGGTCGTCACCGCGCTGTGCTCGCTGTTCGACCTGCCGGCGATGGCCGACGGCGTGTTCACGAGCGGCGGGACACAGTCGAACGTGCAGGCGCTCCTGCTCGCCCGTGACCGCTTTTGCAGCCGGGCGTTCGGCCGGGACGTCCAGCAACGCGGGCTCCCGCCCGAAGCCGAGGAGCTACGCATCGTCTGTTCGGCGGAGGCCCACTTCACCGGCAAGCAGGCCGCCCACCACCTCGGACTGGGGGAGGACGCGGTCGTCACGGTCCCGACCGACGAGCGCCACCGGATGGACCTCGACGCGCTCGATGCGACCCTCGCCGACGTCGATGGCACCCCGTTCGCGCTGGTCGCGACGGCGGGGACGACCGACTTCGGGAGCGTCGACCCACTCGACGATATCGCGGACCGTGCCCGCGAGGCGGCCCTCTGGTTCCACGTCGACGCGGCCTACGGCGGCGCCCTCGCCGTGACCGACAGGCGTGACCTGCTCGACGGCATCGACCGCGCGGACTCCGTCGCCGTCGACTTCCACAAGCTGTTCTACCAGCCGATAAGCTGCGGGGCCTTGCTGTTGCGCGACCGGGCGTCCTTCGAGTGGATGGCCCGCAACGCCGCCTATCTCAACCCCGAGGCCCACGACGACGCCGGCGTCCCGAATCTCGTCGGGAAGTCGATGCAGACCACCCGCCGCTTCGACGCCCTGAAGCCGTATCTCACCTTCCGGGCGCTCGGCCGGGAGGGGCTGTCGACTCTCATCGAGTCCACCCTCGAACTGGCCGAGGACGCCGCGTCGCTGGTCGCTAACGCCGAGGACTTCGAGCTGCTGGGCGACCCGACGCTCAACGCCGTCGTCTTCCGCTACCGACCGGAGGAGGGGATGGCCGACGAGACGGTGAGCCGTATCAACGCCGCGACCCGCGAGGCGCTGCTTGCCGACGGCCGGGCCATCGTCGCCCGGACCACCGTCGACGGGGTCACCAGCCTGAAGTTCACCCTGTTGAACCCCACGACGACGCTCGACGACGTCGGCGCGATGCTCGACATCATCCGCGAGTGTGCCGAGTCGGTCGTCGCCGGCCGGGAGGTGGCGGAATGAACCGCCACGCAGTGCCGGCGACAGACAGCGTCGCCGCCGGCCGGGAGGTGGCAGAATGACCTGCCACGCAGTGCCGGCGACAGACAGCGCCGCCGCCGGCCGGGAGGTGGTAGAATGAGCCTCGATACCGACCATCGCGGCCGGACTGTCGACCCCGAGCGGCGCGCGGACGACGCGACCGTCCACGCGTTCCTGAACTGCTACCTGCGGGAGACCGGCGAGTACACGGTCAGCGAAGAGTCCCGTGCCGGCGTCGACCCGGGGCCGGACGGCCTCCTGCGGACGACGCTCCCGGCGCGGGACATCGAGTTGCTGGCCCCGCTGCGGTACCGCTCTCCCACCGAGCGCCACCTGTTCGAGACGCCCGTTCGGTATCGGCTCCCCGACGGGGACACCTATCCGGCAAGTACCGCGACGCTGGCCGCGATGGTCATCACCGACCTCTCGCTGTCCCGTGACGGCGTCTCGGTCCCCGACGCCCTGCTCGAACGCGTCCTCCGGAGCAAGGACAACACTGCGACCTTCGTCGCGGCCCGTGCGGACGACCCCGTGATGGCCGACCCCTGGCCCTCGTTCCGGGCCGCAGAGCAGGCGCTCGTCTTCGGCCACCACCGGCACCCGACGCCCAAGAGCCGACAGGGCATCGCCGACCGGAACCGGTCGACCTACGCGCCGGAGCTGCGGGGGTCGTTCCCGCTCGCGTTCTTCGCGGCCGACCCGTCCATCGTGACCACCGGCTCCGCGCTGGCCCGTTCGGCCCCGACGCTCGTCGAGGACATGCTCGGGCAGGACCCCGAGGTCGGCGCGGGGCTCCTCGCCGAGTTCGGCGACGACGTGCTGTTGCCCGTCCACCCGTGGCAGGCGGACTACCTCCGCGACCAGCCACACGTCCAGCGCCACCTCGGCGACGACCTCTCCTATCTCGGCCAGTTCGGCCGTGAGTTCGCCCCGACCACCTCCGTCCGGACACTCTACAGCGAGGACGCCCGGTACATGGTGAAGTCGTCGCTGTCGGTGACGATAACGAACTCCGTCAGGACGAACAAGCGGGCGGAGCTCGAACGCGGCGTCGCGGTGGCCGAGCTGCTCGATACGGCCTTCGGCCGGGAGCTCGACGACGCGTTCCCGGCGTTCGACATCGTCCCCGACCCGGCGTATATCGCCCTCGACGCGGGCGATGACGAGGAATCCGGGCTGGAGACGACGCTGCGGACCAACCCGTTCCGGGGCGAACTCGCGACCCGCTCGACGCCCGTCGTCGCGCTGTGCCAGGACGCTATCGAGGGCCAGTCACGGCTGGGCCGGCTCGTCGAGGACATCGCTGCGCGGGAGGGGCGGGACACCGCGGCCGTCAGCAGGGACTGGTTCCGGCAGTACCTCGAAATCAGCGTGCGGCCGGTCCTCTGGCTCTATCTCGTCCAGGGTGTCGGCGTCGAGGCCCACCAGCAGAACTCGGTGCTGACGCTCGACGCCGAGGGGTATCCCAGCGAGTTCCGCTACCGCGACAATCAGGGCTTTTACTTCCCCGAGTCGCCCTACCCCGACGTCGACTCGTACCTGCCCGGCGTCGGCGAGCGCGCGGAGACCATCTGTGCCGACAGCGTGGCCGACGAGCGGCTCCGCTACTACGTCATCCTGAACAACGCCATCGACGTGGTCAACGCCTTCGGGACGGCCGGGCTGGTCGACGAACGCGACTTACTCGGCGTGCTCCGGACCGAACTGGAACGCGCCCGCGACCGGTACGACCGCGACTCCTCGACGCTGCTTGCCCCGCTGCTCGAATCGCCCACAGTCCCCTGCAAGGCGAACCTGCTGACGCGGTTCCGGGGGCTGGACGAACTGGAGAACGACATCGAGAACCAGTCCGTCTACACGGACGTCACCAACCCGCTCGTCACCGCACTCGACACATGACAGGACCAGACGCGACAGTCGCGGCCGACTACGACTACCAGACCTACGACCGCAGTATCGACCGACAGATATCGCTCCGTCAGGCGAGTCTCTCCGACCTCGGCCGGCTCCACGCCTGGCTCGGGAGCGACCACGTCAAACCGTACTGGCAGCTCGACCTGCCGCTGCCGGCGTTCCGGGCGGAACTCGAATCGAAGCTCGCAGACGACCACCTGACGCCCTACGTCGGCTGTCTCGACCACGTCCCGATGAGCTACTGGGAGTGTTACTGGGCCGCCGAGGACGACGTGGCCGCCCACTACGACGCCGACCCCAGCGACCAGGGCGTCCACCTGCTCATCGGCCCCGAGGAGTACCTCGGACAGGGGTACGCCGCGTCGCTGCTGCGGGCCGTCGTCGCCATGCAGTTCCGACACCCCGACACCGAGCGGGTCATCGCGGAACCGGACGCCCGCAACGACCGGGTCGTCCACGTCTTCGAGCAGTGTGGCTTCGAGCGACGCGACCAGTTCTACTTCGACGAGGCCGAGAAGGAGGCGACGCTGCTGGTCTGTGACCGCGACCGCTTCGAGCGCGAGGTCGTCGGCGACCCGACGGCCCGCCCCACGCAGGTGGTGGCCGCCGATGAGTGAGCCCGTCCACGACGTCCTCGGCGTCGGTATCGGGCCGTTCAACCTCGGACTGGCAGCCCTCCTCGACGGTGTCGAGGCGGCGCTCGACGCCGTGTTCCTCGAACGGGACGCGGAGTTCCACTGGCACGAGGGGATGTTGCTCGACGGCGCGACGCTGGAGGTCCCGTTCCTGGCCGACCTCGTGACGCTCGCGGACCCGACGAACCCGTACAGCTACCTCAACTACCTCCGGGAGACCGGCCGCATCTACGAGTTCTACTTCTACGAGACGTTCCAGACGCCCCGGAAGGAGTACGACGACTACCTCCGCTGGGTCACGGACCGGCTCGACAGCTGTCAGTTCAGCCGGGAAGTGACTGCGGTTCGCTGGGACGACGACGCCGACCAGTTCGTGGTCACGACCCGCGACCCGCGGACCGACGAACGCGACGAGTACCGGGCGCGAAACCTCTCGCTCGGTATCGGTTCGCGGCCACAGGTTCCCGAGCCGTTACAGGGCCACCCCGACAGCGACGTGTTCCACACCGCCAGATACCGCCACCGCCGGGACCGCGTTCTGGACGCCGAGTCGGTGACGGTCGTCGGGTCGGGCCAGAGCGCCGCCGAAGTGTTCCAGGACCTGCTTCAGCGCCAGGCCGACCACGACTACCGGCTGGACTGGCTCACCCGCTCGGACGGCTTCTTCCCGATGGAGTACTCGAAGCTCGGGCTCCAGCACTTCACGCCGGAGTACGAGCGCTACGTCTACGACCTCCCACAGGGGCGGAAAGACGAGCTCATCCCCGATCAGGACATCCTCTACAAGGGAGTGGATCCGGGGACCAGCGCCGAGATATACGACCTGCTCTACCGGCGCTCCATCGGCGACCGCGAACCCGACGTGGGACTGTTCGCGATGACGGAGGTGGGGGATATCGAGGCGCTCGACGACACCTACGCGCTGGACTGCCACCAGTGGCAGGCCGAGGAGTCGTTCGTCCACGAGAGCGAGGTCGTCGTGCTGGGCACCGGCTACGAACGCCCGGTCCCGGAGTTTCTCGACCCGCTGGCCGAGCGTATCAACTGGGACGACAGGGGCCGCTTCGAGGTGCTCGCGGACCACCGGCTGGACGTCGACGTCGCCGGGGACGTGTTCCTGCAGAACGCGGAGCTCCACACTCACGGCGTCGGCGTCCCGGACCTCGGGCTCGGCTGTGACCGGAACGCGACCTTCGTCAACCGCCTGCTCGGCGAGACCCGCTATCCCGAGGACACTGACACCGTCTTCCAGGACTTCGCCGTCGAACAGTTCCTGAACCACGCGCCCGGGGCCTCGCGCCGCGGGCCGGAGCAGCCACCGAAACCCACCCAGCAATGAATCCACACGACACCCGACTGCGCGACGCACTCGACGAGGACGTCTGGCGGACCGTCCAGAGACGGCTCCTGACGAAGATGGTCGAGGAGTTCAGTTACGAGGAGATACTCACGCCGCGGAAGGTCGACGCCGGCGAGGACGCCGCCAGGTACCGGTTCGACCTCGGCGAGGCGAGCTACCGCTTTACCGCGACCGAACGGCTGCTCGACAGCCTCTCCGTCGACGGCGACACCGTCGAACGGCGGGGCGAGGACGGCTGGGTGGCGGTCGAGGACCCGACGACCCTGCTCCGGGACATCGGCGAGTCGACGGCCCTGGACGGCCTCACAGAGGGGAACCTGCTCCGGGAGTTCAGGCGGACGCTGCTGGCCGACGCCCACATCGAGGCCCGGCGACGCGACCGCGAGGGGTTCGACCCGCTCGACCTCGACTACGCCCGTCTGGAAGGCGAGATGACGGGCCACCCGTGGATAACCTACAACAAGGGCCGTCTGGGCTGGGGGTACGACGACTACCGCGACTACGCCCCGGAACAGAAAGAGCCCGTCACCCTGTCGTGGGTCGCCGTCCGGAAGCGAAAGGCCACGTTCGCCGGCACCGAGTCGGTCGACCACGACTCGCTCGTCCGCGGGGAGCTCGGCGCGGCCTACGACCAGTTCCGCGACCGGCTCTCGGACCGCGGGCTCGACCCCGACGCCTACTATCTCGTGCCCGTCCACGACTGGCAGTGGGACAACAGCATCGTCCCGCTGTTCCCCGGCGACATCGCGGCCGACGACATCGTCCCGCTGGGCGAGGGGCCCGACGCGTACCTCCCACAGCAGTCGGTCCGGACGTTCGTCAACGTCGACGACGACTCGAAACACCACGTGAAGGTGCCGATGCGCATCCACAACACGCTCGTCTGGCGCGGGCTCCCCGGCGAACGGACGGAGGTCGCGCCGACCGTCACCGAGTACATCCACGGCATCTACGAAGACGACCAGTTCCTGCAGGACGAGGGCCTGATTCTGCCCGGCGAGATAGCCGGCATCAACTACGACCACGGGGAGTTCACCGACATCGACGGCTCGCCCTACCAGTACCACGAGCTGCTGGGCGCAATCTGGCGCGAGTCCATCTACACGTTCCTCGAAGACGACGAGCGGGCGATAACGCTCGCTGCGCTGCTCCACGTCGACGGGGAGGGCCGGCCCTACATCGCCCGTCTCGTCGAGCAGTCCGGGGCGACCACCGACGAGTGGGTGGCCGCCTTCTTCGACACCGTGCTCCCGCCGCTGTTGCACTTCCTCTATCGCTACGGAACGGTGTTCTCGCCGCACGGACAGAACACGATACTCGTCGTCGAGGACGGTCTCCCGTCCCGGCTCGGCGTCAAGGACTTCGTCGACGACGTGAACGTCAGCGACCAGCCCCTCGACGAGCTCGACGCGCTTCCGGACGAGCTGTCGGACGTGCTCCGGACGGAGCCACCGGAGGGGCTCTGTCAGTTCGTCTTCTGTGGGTTGTTCGTCTGTGTGCTCCGGTACGTCGCCGACATCCTCGCGACCCACGAGGGGTACCCCGAGACCGAGTTCTGGGGACACGCCCGGGCCACCGTCCACGACTACCAGGCGTCGTTCCCCGAACTCGAAGACCGGTTCGAGCTGTTCGACCTGTTCCAGCCGGAGTTCACCAAGCTGACGCTCAACCGCAATCGGTTGTTCGAGTCCGGCTACGGTGACGCGCCGGGACGGCCCCACGCGGCGACACACGGGACCGTCACGAATCCGCTCGTCGAAGTCGCCGACGAGCGCTCGGAGACCCCGCCCAGTCCAGCCGACGACTGAGCGGGGAGCCCGGTCGCCCCCACAGTTTTGGCCCGCGCGCCGGAAGCCGGGAGTATGTCCGGACTCAGCGACTACGTCACCGACATCGTCCACGAACCGTCCCAGGACACGGACTCGGGGTTCGACCTGACCGTCGCCGAGGTGTTCGAGGTGGTCGAACCCGGCCACGTAGACTTCGGCGGCGGCGAACTCGAAGCCGCGGGGACGGTGCCACACGACGCCGACAAGCGTGACCCGGACGACGATTACGAGTGGTGGTCACTGAGCGCCGGCCAGTATCTCGTCGAGTTCAACGAATCGCTCACCGGCGAGGCGACGGTCACCCTCCAGCCGCGGACGGCGCTGCTCGAACGCGGGGCCACGCATCCGACGCTGCACGTCGCCGAACTGCCGAGAGTCCCGCTGTCGGTCGGCGGCGCCGGGATCGAACTCAAGGAGAACGCTCGCGTGAGCACCGTCGTCGCTGCAGACACGTAGACGGTCGCGGCTCAGTCGTCGGCCGGGGCGAACCCGTCCGACGCCGATTCGGCGGCGGCGTCGGGCTCGCCTGCCGACACCGTCCCCAGACTGTCGGCCGCGCGGGACAGCGACTCGGAGGCGACCCGCTGGCGTTCGCTCCAGCGCTCCGTCGAGAGTTGCAGGTCGTCCATCGCGCGGTTCAGCGCCGTCACACTCCGGCTCAGCCCGTCGGCAGAGGCCGACAGCGTCGTCAGGGAGGTTCCGAGGGTCGTCGCGTCCGGCTCGCGTGGGTTCGTCTTGGTCATCGTATCTATTCCATCGAACTACGGATGGCTGTGCGCACTACCTAACTAGTTAGCAGTAAACTCGCCAAACTAACATTATATATCATGCAACAGGCCCCGAACTGCTCGGACCGACGCTTCGATGCGTTTTTGAAGCGCGATTGATTGAACTGACGTATGGCTGAATTCACGGTCGCCGTCTCCGATCCGGAGAGCGGCCACACCTACCAGATCGACATCGACGGACAGGACGCCAACCGATTCATCGGTCGCGAACTCGGCGACGAGGTCGACGCCGGCGCCGTCGGCCTCGACGGCTACACGGTCGAACTGACCGGCGGCTCCGACACGGCCGGCCGACCGATGCGCCCCGACGTCCGCGGCGTCCAGACGAAGTCCATCATGTCCGACGGCGGCATCGGCTTCGAGCCGACCACCGACGGCGAGCGCAAGCGAATCACCATCCGCGGCCGCGAGGTCAGCGACGAGACCCGCCAGATCAACGCCAAAATCGTCGGTCGCGGTAGCGAGGACGTCGAGGAGCTGCTCGCCGACGACGAGTGAGCGCCACCGTCGTAGGCAGTCCAGCACCGTGTCGCCCCGTAGCGACCCCGTTACGACAATTCCCATGAGCGAACGTGTCCCAAGCGACCACGACGCGGTCGACACCCACCGTGTCCCCATCGAAGCCGTCGGTCGGACCGGCCGTCCCCGCGTCGTCCTCCCCGACGACCTCGGCCTGAGCGACGGCGCCGTCGTCACGCTCGCGCTGGACGGGGACGACTACGAGGCCCGCGTCGAGACCAGCATCGAGGGCGAGACGGTCATCACTCACGCCGCTGACAACCGCCGGCTGGCCCGCGAACGCGACGGGGAGAACCGCCTCGCCGAGTGGGTCGCCGACGCCACCGTCTCGGTCGGCGGGTCGGCCCACCTCGACGTCGTCACTGCGGGCCATCAGTACGGGCTGCGCACGCCCGGGACCCGGGTCGTCTACACCGCGACCGACGCCCCCGACTCCAGCCTGTCGGACATCGCCAGCGACCTCGACGGCTGAGCGCGTCGGTGTCTGGGCCGTGACCGACAGCCCGGTTTTTCCAGATGATACTCGCGCGAAACGCTCAATATCCGGGCGACTGTAGCAACGCCACCGTGTCGGAATCCGTCATCGCTGACTTCGTCGGCCAGTTCAACTCCGAGGTGGCCAGCCGCAGCGACCCCATCAAGGGTCGCGTCGTCCTCTCCCAGAAGCGGCTGGTGCTGGCCGCAAGCGAGGAGGACAAGCTGACGATTCCGCTGGAGTCCATCTTCGATATCGCCATCGGCCAGGTGCCGCCGGACCTGGGCGAGTTCTTCCAGTCGACGGTGACCATCGCCTTCGAGAAGTCGGGCAAACGACTCGTCGCCGGCATCGAGGCCGACGACGAGAAAATCGAGAAGTTCGGCACCGTCCTGTTCAAAGCCATCGTCAACGGCACCGAGACGACGGTCAGGGAGCGCGCTCGCGTCGGTGGCCGCGTCACCGACGAGGGGTTCCGCCGCGCGAACCTCTTTCTCAAACCCGGCTCCGTCGAGTTCCGCCGCGACGACGGCAGCTTCGTCGTCGAACTCCAGACCGTCTCGGACTTCGAGCGGACCACGCGGGAGATACACGGCGCCGACCGACCGGTGCTGGTCGTCCGGCACATGATGGACGGCACCGCCGTGACGACGGAGGCGGCGCTGGCCACCAGCCGGAAGATGTCCATCCTCGGGCGCTATCTGCGCCGGGAGTACTCCGACCTGATGGAGCAACTCCGGAAGATAGAGCTCACGAAGGGCAAAAAGGAGGTGCTCGTCGCCATCTACTCCACCGGCGATATGGACGGGATGCCGCTGGCCTCTATCCTCGGGAAAGACTCCTCGGAGGTGTCCATGCTGTTGCAGGACCTAGCGGAGGACGGGCTCGTCCAGGACGGCGCCGACGGCCCGACGCTCACGCCGACCGGACAGGTCGTTGCGAGCCGGCACCTAGAAGACGTCAACGCCTAACGCACCTACGTTTTGCACGCTCCGGCGGTCCTGCGCCGACGGCGCTCGACACGCCTTGCGTGGCGGCTTCTTCGCGCGGCGAAGCCGCGCGGCAGTCCGCTCGCCGCGGTGGAACCGGCGGCTTTGCTCACGGCTTCACCGTTCGCATTCGCGGTCGCACGCGACCGCGCAGCCCCCGGATGCCCACTCTTACAGCCCTGCCCTTCCCCGTCAGCGCGGCACTGAGGCCGCGCTCGGCCCACCGTACCGCTACTCCTCACTCGTCCGCGACCAGTTCCGCCGCCAGCCGCGCGGCGTCGGCGCCGGTCTCGCCCAGCACGTAGGTTATCGGTTCGATGCCGAACGCGCCCCGATGGAAGAGCACGTCGGGGACCGAACCGCGCTCCCCGAACTGCTCGGTGAGCCGGTCCCCGCGGTTCTCGTAGCCCGCCTCGAACGCCATCCGGTCGAGACCGCGTGTCTCGGCCGCGTCGAGGACGGCGTCGTCGGTGGCGAGGTTGACCGCGCCCCGGCGGTCGGGGGCTTCGGCCATCGCCGCCAGAATCGTGGTCGCCACGTGCTCGGACGCGCCGAACTCGGGGTTGGCGGGCACCTCGACCCGGCCGCCCATCTCGTAGATGCGACCCGGAATCGCGGCCACGTCGGCGACCTCGGTCGCCTCGGGCAACGCGGTCCCGACGTTGGTGCCGACGTTGGGGACGGCCGTGGCGACGCCGGGGCTGGTCGCGAGCACGCGGGCGGCCTCGCGCACGTCGTCGAGCACCGCCCGCTCGGTGTGTAGCTCCGGGTTCGCGCCCCGGACACAGAGGTCACAGCCCAGCCCCTCCAGTTCGGGCATCGCCTCCTCGTGGAGCTCACAGATGGGACCGCGGTCCTCGAAGGCCCGGACGAGTTCGAGCACCGCGGCCAGCGCGTCGTAGCCGTCCATCTCCCCGTCGGCCAGCCCCGCCGCGACCGACGCGACGGTCTCGGCGGTTCGGGGATGCTCGGCGATTCGCGACTCCAGTTCCGGCTCGCCGCTGACGTACGTCGAGACGGCCGCCTGGGTCACCCCGAGATGCTCGGCTATCTCCCGCTGGGTCAGCCCGTGTTCGCCGAGTTCGCGGGCCAGCAGCACCCGCAGCGTCGGCAACACGTCCTCGACGACGATTTCGCTGGGCAGCCGGAGCGACATACCCCGCCGTTCGGGGAGCGCTGTCTTATATTGTCGGCCCGCCGCCGCTGTATAAGTAGATTATACCACTAGCTTATATCACGGTGGGCCGCCCACACTCGCCCATGAGCTTCACCGACGAACTGGCTGACATCGGCGACCCCGTCTGGGACGCCACCGTCGCTCACCCGATGGTCGAACAGCTGGGCGAGGGGACCCTCGACGAATCGCCCTTCCGCTACTGGGTCCGGCAGGACTACGTCTATCTCGTCGAGTACGCCCGCGTGTTCGCGCTGGGCGCCGCCAACGCCCCCGACCTGGCGCGGATGAGCACCTTCGCCGAACTGCTGGATTCGACCATCAACACGGAGATGGACCTCCACCGGGCCTACGCAGCCGACTTCGGCATCAGCGAGGCCGACCTCGAAGCCACGGAGCCGTCCCCGACCACGCAGGCGTACACTGACTTCCTCGTCCGGGTCGCCGCGACGGGCACCTTCGGCGACCTCGTGGCCGCCCTGCTCCCGTGTATGTGGGGGTTCAACGAGACCGCCGAACGACTCGACGCCGCCGGCCGGCCCGACCACGAGGGCTACAGCGAGTGGATAGAGACGTACGCCGGCGAGGACTTTTCCGACCTCACGGAGTGGTGCAAACAGCTGATGGACGACGTGGCCGAAGACGCCACCGAGGCCGAGCGCGAGCGCTACCGGGACATCTTCGACACCTCCGCCCGCTACGAGTACCGCTTCTGGGACGCCGCCTGGCGCGAGGAGGGGTGGGGCATATGAGCGGTCGCGGTGACGGGGCGTCCCCGGCGGACGTGCCGGCCACCTACGCCGACTACGCCAGCGACCGGGAGGACCCCCGCTTTACCGACTGGCTCCGCGCGCAGTCGGGCGACGCCTGGGACGATGCGACGGCCCACGAGTTCGTCCGCGAGCTCCACGACGACACGCTCGACGACGCCGTCTTCCGGCGCTATCTCCTGCAGGACTACGCCTTCGTCGAGACGCTGGTCGGCGTCTTCGGCTACGCCGTCGGCGATGCGCCGACGATGGACGCGAAGGCGCGGCTCGTCGACTTTCTGGCGACGGTCACCAGCGACGAGGACGATTACTTCCGGCGTTCCTTCGAGGCACTGGCGGTCCCCGAACCCCGCTACGAAGACCCGACACTGACCGCGTCGACGGCGGCCTTCCGTGACCTCCTCCTGCGGGCGGCTCGCGAGGGCGACTACGCCGAGACGCTCGCCGTGCTGGTGCCCGCCGAGTGGGTCTACCTGACCTGGGCGACCGACGACGGCCTCGCCACGGCCGACGGCCCCGACCGGTTCTACCTGCGGGAGTGGATAGAGCTGCACGCCGTCCCCGAGTTCGAGGCCTTCGTCAGCTGGCTCCGCACAGAGCTCGACCGCGAGGGCGCCGCTGCGAGCGAGCGCCGTCAGGCTGGACTGGCCGAACTCTTCTGTCGGACGGTCGACCTCGAAGCCGCCTTCTTCGACGCGGCCTACGAAGGGAACCACTCTCCCGAGACCCCGGGAACCGGCGGTGACCGCTGATGGTCGGCACCACGCTGGCGCTCGGGCTGACGGTGGCGACGCTCGTCTGCTTTGCCGCCCTCGGCATCTGGTACACCCGACGAGGGGACCGCTCGACGGACGAGTTCCTCACCGCGCGCAACTCGATGGGCCCGGGTCGGACCACGGCGACGCTCGTCGCCTCGTCGATGGGCGTCTGGATTCTGCTGTCGGCCCCCGAAGCCGGGGCCGGCTTCGGTATCGCCGCCGTCGTCGGCTACGGCATCGGGACGGCCGTGCCGATGTTCGTCTACTCGAAGCTCGGCCCGCGCGTGCGCGAACTGCTCCCCGAGGGCCACTCGCTGACGGAGTACGCCCACGCCCGCTACGGCCCGGCGATGTACGGCTTCGTCGTCCTCGTGAGCGCGCTGTACATGTTCGTCTTCGTCGCCGCCGAACTCACCGGCATCGCGGCCGCGCTCTCGCTGGTCGCCGGCGTCCCCCAGTGGCAGACGGCCGTCCTCGTCGGCGGGTTCGTCCTCCTCTACACCGGCTACGGCGGCCTCCGGGCGACCATCGTCACCGACACTGTTCAGGCCGTGCTCGTCGTGCCGCTACTGGCTATCGTCGCGGGAGGCGTCGTCCTCGCCGTGGGCGGGCCCAGCGCTGCGGTCTCGGGCGTCGCGGCCGCCGACCCGGCGCTGCTCGACCCGACCGACGCCGCCGGCCTCCAGTTCGGGCTCGCGCTCGCGTTCGCCATCTTCGGCGCCGAGATGGTCAACCAGACCTGGTGGCAACGCATCTACGCCGGGCGCAGTAGTCGAACGGTCGCCAGCGGCTTTCGCAACGCCACCGTGCTCAACGGCGCCATCGTCGTGGTCGCCGCGCTGCTCGGCGTCGTCGCCGTCGGACAGGGCAGCGTCGTCACCGACATCACCAGTTCGGCGTACAACGCCGACGTGGCCTTCTTCGCCCTCGTCGAGAGCGCGTTCGGCGAGGCCGTCCTGCTGGGCGTCGTCTTGCTCGCCCTCCTGCTCGTCGTCAGCTCCGTCGACTCGCTCTTTTCGGCGCTGGCCAGTCTGGTCACCGCGGACCTCCCGCGACTGCTCGCCGACCCGGACGACCGGACCTTGCGGCTCGGCGCCCGCCTCCTGACGCTGGTCGTCGCCGTCGCCGCTATCTACGTCAGCCTCCGCGCTCGTAGCGTCCTCCGCCTCTTCTTCTTCGCGGACCTGCTCGGCGCCGCCGTCGCCGTCCCACTTATCTACGGCCTCTACTCCCGGCGGCTCACTGGCCGGGGCGCACTGGCCAGCAGTCTCGCCGGTCTGGCCGTCGGGCTGGCCTTCTTCCCGGACTTCCGGGGCGTCATCACGGCCGTCCCGTTCGTGGGCGACCTGCTGCCCGCCGCCGACCCGCTGTATCTCACCGCCTTCGGCGGCGCCGTCGTCGTCTCCTCGACCTGTACCGTCGTGGCCGCTCGCCTCTCTACGGCCACGTTCGACTTCGACCGGCTCGCCGACGCGGTTGCGATGGCTGACGGTGGCGAAGAAGCGAGCGACTGACCGACTGTTTCACAACCGCCCGTTACGACGTGGCACGACAGCCCGTTTGTTCCGCCAGCCATGCCGTGACCCGGCCGCTCAGTACGTCTGTGCATATTACCGCGGCGGGGTCGCGAGACCCGTCTCAGGACTCGCGCCACTTGTGGCCACACGCTGTGCAGGTGAACAGCCGAACCTCGTAGGAGCCGCCCGGCTTCGGCAGCATCTCGTAGGAGGCCCGGTTGCCGTCGCAGTCGTCCGCCGGACAGGGCTCTTGCATCGTCTCGGTGGCGTCCTGAGTCGCGTCGGCCACGGCGGGTGCCCCGTCGTCTCGCTGTCCGTCCCGGGTCGCCATCGCCGCTTCTGCTTGCGAGTCCCGCGGCTCCTCGTTCTCACAGGAGCGACACACCCACCTGTCGCCCTCCGTGTGCATGATCGAACCACACTCGTCACAGAAGTGCATATCACGTAGGGATACGCGGTTGTCGGATATATCTGTTAATTTCCGACCGTCGTGGATTTCAGGCAGCTGTTCACGCTGACTGTACTGACCGCTCCTATATCTCGAGGTCGGCAGTCTCGAACGACCCCTCGTCGATAGCTGGGTCGTACTCGCGGATGGCCGAGCGGACGATGTCGAGCGTCCCGGCCGGACTCCAGCGACCGGTGTTGACCACGAGGTCGTAAAAGGAGCGGTCCGAGAGGTCGATGTCGTAGTAGGACTCGTAGCGGGACTCCTCGATGACCTCCCGGACCTGCATCTCGGCGGTCATCTCCTCGCGGTCCTGGGTCCGGTCGGCGCGGACGTCCGCCGGCGCGTCGAGCCAGATACGGAGGTCCGCGCGGTTGCCGGCGACCCACCCCGCCAGCCGGGATTCGAGGATAAAGGCCTTGTTCGCGGCCCCCCACTTCTCGGAGATGGTCCGGAGGCGCCGGTCCAGCGCCCGGTCGATCTCTTCGGACGTGCCGGCCTCCGCGATGAGTTGTGTCAGGGTCATATCCCTCTCTTCGGCCATCTCACGGAACACTTCCCCGCCCGAGACGTAGCCACAGTCGAGCGCCGAGGCGAGCCCCTCACAGAGCGTGGTGACGCCCGACCCCGGTGGGCCCGAGACGGTTACGAAGAGATTCGAGTCGCTCAACCGGTCCGAACCGCCGTCGGTGTCAGCCATGTCCCGTCTGTCCGACCGGGTCCACATAAACGCGGGGGCTCCGTCGCCCAATCGGCTGACAGGTCGCCCCGCTCCGACGTGGTCCCGTGTTCGGCCAGCCGCCCTCGGCTCGGCCACCGGGGGCGCTACTGGTCCGCGATAGCGTCTCCAGCAATCGACCGTCCGCGCGCCTCCAGTTGCACTTCCCGGCGGGTCCGGACGGGCTCTAGGATATCCGCCTCCATCAGCCGGTCGTACACGGCCTCGACCTCGTCGATGTCCATATCGACGAAGTCGGGAATCTTGAACGGGGAGATGCCCGAGTACAGCGCCATCAACACCTGCGTCTCCTCGTCCGAGAGGTCCACGTCGTCGGCGGCGTTGCGCTGCTCGCCCTGCCGCACGAGCCCGCCGATGAGCGAGACGTGCCGGGGCGAACCGGAGATGTGGGTCTCGACGGAGGTCCCGTCGATGGTGTGTTCGACTTCCAGGAGCGGCCGCTCCTGCCCGCGAATCTCCTTCTGTTTCTGCTCGACGGTGCCCACGTCGTCGATGTCGAGTTCGACGAACGTCCCGCTGGAGATGGCGATGTTGACGGTGTCGTCCTGTTCCTCGTCTATCTTGAACCGGGCCTTCTCCCAGGTGGCCTCCTGGACGACGCCGCCTTTCAGCGCGGGGTGTTTGACGAGGACGACGATCTGGTCCAGCAGCGTGCTGTACAGCGCCGACTCGAACTTCTCGGCCGCAGCCGCGGAGACGAGCCAGGCGTCCCGGCCGGCCTGTAGCTTCACGTAGCCGTCGACCTGTGCCAGCTGCTGGTTCATCTGGCTGGCGGTGACGCTGGTGAGTTTCGACAGCGGGACGGTCCGCTTGCCGTCGTTGGTCGCGAGGACGAGCCGCTTGTTCGAGAGGAGGATGCGACCCGGTAGCCACTCGATGTCGTTTCGCTTGCGTCCGTCCGTGACGACCTGGACGAACTTCCCCTTGGTGTCGACCAGTGCGTGTTCCCCGCTCATCTACCCGGAATACCTCCTATTCGCCCTCACTCATCTTAACCGGCTCGGCCGACGGACCGCTCATATCCGGCCCCCGAGCTTCGAGATGGCCGAGAAGGCCTTCTTCCGGACGACGTCGTGTTCGGTGTCGTCGATGAGCTTGTCGAGCACTTTCCGGGAGCGGTCACCGCCGACCTTCCCGAGCGTGAAGATGGCCTGTCCCTTCACCGCGGGGTCGACGCCGTCGTCCTCGACGAGTTTCAACAGCCGACGCTCGACCATGTTGTCCTCGCCGCCCAGCTCGGCCAGGCTGGTGGCGGCGAACTGCCGGAGCATCTGGTCGTCGTCCGCCAGCGCTTCGACCAGCGAGTCGATGACGCGGCCCCGCTCGGCCTGACCGGCGACCCGACCCAGCAGCCACGCGGTGTTGCGCCGCTGGGCCGCCTGCGTGCTCTCCTCCAGTATCTCGACCAGCGGGACGACGACGCTCTGGTCGTCCGTGCTCGACAGCGTCTCGACGACGGTGTCGCGGATGTCGTGGCTCCGGTCGGTCGGGACGTTCGAGAGCAGTTCGACGAGCGAGTACACCGCCGTTCGCCGCACGGCCGCCGAGTCGTCCGAGAGCGCCTCGACGAGGTAGTCGACCGGCTTGTCGTTCTCGAAGTTGCCGAAGGCGCCGACGGCGATGCGCCGGACCTGCTCGTTGTCGTCCTCGTACATCGGCAACAGCGTCTGGAGCGCCTGCCGGTTCCCGATGTTGCCCAGGGCCTCGGCGGCCTCCCGTCGCACCGAGCCCTTCGGGTCACGCAACAGCGATTCGAGGGGGTCTGTCGCCCGCGAATCGCCGATTTTCCCGGCCGAACGGACGGCCCGTGCCCGCACCCGCGGGTCCGGGTCCTCGAACCGCTCGGCGAGCTTCGGGACGCTGTCGGCCTCCTCCAGCCGCCCCAGCCCGTTGGCGGCGGCCATCCGCAGCTCTGGCACGTCCGAATCGAGCGCCCGCACGAACGCCTTGGCTTTCATCCAGTCGGCCGCGTCCGCGTCGAGGTCGACGCCGGCCATGCTCCCGATGAGCTGCTCGATGGCGTCGCCCCCGAGCTCGTCCAGCGAGTCGATGGCTGCCGCCGTCACCGCGTCGCTGTCTCGCTTCGCGGCGCTTACGAGCGCGTTGACCACGTCCCGGCGGTCGTCGTGGTCCGGGAAGTTCCCGAGCAACTCCGCCGCCCGGAGCTGGACCCGTTCCGTGTCCGTCTCCCGGAGGACGCGGATGAGCTCCTGGACGTCGCCGTCGCGTTCGAGTTGATAGAGGCTCATACCCGTCGGTAGATGCGGTGTTGCTTGTCCACCGGCTCGAACTCCTCGCGACACTCCGCGGGGAGCGTCTCGGTCATCCCGATCATGAGATACCGATCCGCTTGCAGCGACCCGTGGATGGTCTCGAAGATGGGCACCTTGAACTCGGCGTCGATGTAGATGAGCAGGTTCCGACAGAAGACGAGGTCGAAGTCCCGCTTCGTCTCGCCGCGGATGAGGTCGTGTTGCTCGAAGGTGACCATCTCCGTCACGCGGTCCTTGACGCGGAAGGTGTTGCCCTCCTCCTCGACGTACTCCGCGTAGCTGTCGAGCGGGGCGAGCTCCTCGGCGATATCCGTCGTGTGGGAGGTCTCGTAGGTCGCCGCCCGGGCCGCATCGAGGATGTCGGCGTTGATGTCGGTCCCGAGAATCTCGACACGGCTCGCGTCGATTTCCGGGTCGTCCAGCGCGAGCATCGCCGCCGAGTACGGTTCACGGCCGTCCGCGCTCGGGGCCGACCAGAGCCGCACCGTCCGGTTGTTCGCGGTCAGCTCCCGGAGGACGGGCCGCAGCGCCTCCCACGCCTCGGGGTTCCGGAAGAACCCGGTGACGTTGATAGAGAGGGAGTCGAGCAGGGCATCGCGCTCGTCGTCTTCGCGCTGGAGCAGCTGCTTGTACTGCCGGTAGCTGTCGGTGTCGGTCCGTCGCATCCGGGCCGTGATGCGGCGGTCGAGATACGCGTCGTTGTAGAACCCGGACTCGAACTCCATCTCGGCCTCGATAAAGCCCAGCAGGCGCTGGAACTGGCGGCTGTCGGCGCTCATAGCGTGACCACGTCCAAGATGTGCACGATGTTGCCGTCACCGAGCACCGCGGTCCCCGACAGTCCCGGCGTCCCCGAGAGGATTCCTTCGAGGGGTTTGACGACCACCTCCTCCTGGCTGTTGACCGAGTCACAGTGCAGGGCGACCTGTCGCTCCGACTCCCTGATGCGAACGAGCATGCCGTCGCCGTTCTTGGTCTCGCCTGGCACGTCGAAGGTGTCGTCCAGGTGGATGACCGGGTAGATGTCGTCGTTGTGTTTGATGACCTCGGTGCCGTTGACCTGCTTCACGGCGGACGTGGCGGTTATCTCGTCGACGTTCTTGATAGGGACGCCGTACTCCTCGTCGCCCACCTCGACGAACAGCACCTTCACGATGGCCATTGTCACCGGGAGCCGCAGGGCGACGGTCGTGCCGGTACCGGGCTCGGAGTCGACGTTGACCGACCCGTCGAGCTGCGTGACGGTGTCGTGGACGACGTCCATCCCGACGCCGCGGCCGCTCGTGTCGGTCACTTCGTCGGCCGTCGAGAAGCCCGGGTGGAAGATGAGGTCGTAGATGGCCGAATCGTCCATCGCCTCCAGTTCCTCGGGCGAGCGCACGCCCTTCTCGATGGCCTTGTTCTGGATGCCCTCGACGTCGAGTCCGGCGCCGTCGTCTTCGACCTCGATGATGACGTGGTCGCGCTCCCGGGAGGCCCGCAGCGTGATGTGGCCGGTCGGGTCCTTTCCGGCGGCCTCGCGCACGGCGGGCGACTCGATGCCGTGGTCGACCGAGTTCCGGAGAATGTGCATCAGCGGGTCCGATATCTCGGTCAGAATCGTCCGGTCGAGCTCGATGTCCTCGCCCGCTATCTCGAACTCGATGTCCTTGTCCAGTTCGCGGGCCAGGTCCCGGACCAGCCGCGGGAACTTCCCGACGACCTTCTTCAGCGGGATGAGCCGCATGTCCATCACCGTGTTCTGGAGGTTCGCCGTTATCTTGTCCAGTTCGTTGAGCGTCTCGCCGGCCGAATCGAGGTCCTCGGTCTCGACGGCACGGCGCAGCTTGATTCGGCTGGTGACCAGCTGCTCGACGAGGCCGTGGAGGTCGTCGAGCTGGTCGACGTCGACGCGGACCGACTTGATCTCGTCGACGCTGTGTTCCTCTTCGCCGCCGTCGCCGGACTCGGTCGCCGCCGGCGCGGGGTCGGGCGCCGCCGCGCTCAGCTGGTCGGTCACGTCGGTCGCGGTGAACGACTCGATCTTGCCGACCGAGGCGAGCTCGGCGTCGACCGTCGCGGCGTCGCCCGCGTCGAGATAGAGGTCGAAGGTGTCCTCGAAGTTCCCGTCCTCGATATCGGCCCGCGGGGGGTCGAACGCGACGACGCCGAAGATGTCCTCGACGGCTTCCAGCGCCAGCATCGAGTCCACACCGAGCATATCCGACTCGCCCACGTCGACGGCGACGTGGACGACGCGGCCGTCGGCCACAGTCGGGTCGATATCGGCGTCGATGTCAGCGTTCGCGGCGGCCCCGCCCCCGGCCGCCGGCTCCGAACCGCCGTCGTCGCCCGCTGCGTCGGCCCCCTCTTCGAGGACGGTGCGCAGCTGCGCGACCAGGTCGTCGGCGGTGGTGTCTGACTCCCCCTCGGCCTCGATCTCGGTGACGATGACCTCGATTTCGTCGACGCCGGCGAAGACGAGGTCCATCACGTCCGGGGTGACCTGCATCTCCCCTTGCCGCATGGCGTCGAGTAGGTCCTCCATCGCGTGGGCGAGATTCGCCGCGTCGTCGAAGCCCATCGCGCCGAAGTTCCCCTTCAGCGTGTGTGCGGTCCGGAAGATGGAGTCCATCGCCTCCTCGTCGGAGGGGTCCGATTCGAGGTCCAGCAAGGAGTTGTTCAGCTCGGTTATCGCCTCCTCGCTTTCGCGGATGAATGCGTCGAGATACTGGTCGTCCATTATGAGCTCACCTCGGTCGTTATCGCGTCGAGAATCCCGTTCGCCATCTCGTCGATGGGGAGCACGCTGTCCACGCAGCCGGTCTCGACGGCCCGCTTTGGCATCCCGTACACCGCTGACGTGGCCTCGTCCTGTGCGATAGTGCGCGCGCCCGCGTCTTTCAGCCGTACGATGCCGTCGGCCCCGTCCCCGCCCATCCCGGTAAGGATGACGCCCACCAGCGGGTCGTCGATGACTGCCGCGGCCGTCCGCATCGTCACGTCGACGGCGGGTCGGACGCTGTTTTCGGGCGGGTCCTGTGTCAGCTTCACCCGGAGCCGGCCGTTCCGGTAGTTCTTGACCTCCATGTGTCGGTCGCCGGCAGCGACGAGCGCCTCGCCGCCGGCGAGGCGAGCGCCGTCGGTCGCCTCCCGCACGTCGTAGTCGCTCCGGTCGTCGATGCGCTCGGAGAAGCGGCCGGTAAAGCCCTCGGGCATGTGCTGGACGACGAGCACCCGGAAGTCGGCCTCCCGGGGCAGCTCCGCCATCACCTGCTCGACCATCTTCGGCCCGCCGGTCGAGGAGCCGACGACCAGCGTCGGGTTCGCGGTGTAGCTCCGGTTGCGGGTGCTCGCCCCGCTCGTCCCCCGGCCCGCCCGCGGGGTCGAGGACTGCGTGCCGACGTCGACCCGCGCGACCGACGAGACGATGTCGACGAGCTGGTCTTTCAGCCGCGACATCTCCATCGACACCTCGCCGCCGGGCTTGGTGAAGAAATCGACGGCGCCCTTATCCAGCGCCTCGAAGGTCACGTCGGCGTTCTCGTCCGTGTGCGCGGAGAGCATGAGCACGGGCGTCGGCCGTTCGGCCATGATCTGTTCCGTGGCCTCGATACCGTTCATCTCGGGCATCTCTACGTCCATCGTCACCACGTCCGGCTCGTGTGTGCGGACGGCCTCGACGGCCTCGCGGCCGTTCTTCGCCTCGGTGGCGACCTCGATACCCCCCTCTTCGAGGATGTCTGAGATGACACTCCGCATGAAATGCGAGTCGTCGGCCACTACCGCACGCGTCCCGCCGGTCATCGTCAGGCGTGTCCCGGCGGGGTGGTTCTCGTGTGTGGACGGAACATCTGTATGCTACGCCGAACTCCCAACTGGCCCAAAATAAAGACTCCGCCCACGTAATCAAAGTTGATAGTCCAGCAAGCAGCCTTTTATAGGCCCATCGACGACGTTCAGGTAATCCGGAGCCATGGCAGCCCAGTCAACTACCACCGGTCAGGTGCTCGAATTCCAACTCGGCGAGGAGACGTACTGTGTCAGCATCGGTTACGTGACCGAAATCGTCGACATCGGCGACCTGACACAGGTCCCGAACGCCCCGGCCCACGTCGAAGGGGTGATGGACCTCCGCGGGCGGACGACGTCCATCGTCGACCCGAAGACCGTCTTCGGCATCCACGGCGACAGCGAGGGCCAGCGGATTATCGTCTTCGACCCGGATATCGTCCAAGACCAGGGCGCAGCGGGGTGGCTGGTCGACGAGGTGTATCAGGTCGTCCAGGTCACACCGGAACAGATAGACCAGTCTCCGGCGAACGACTCCGGTTCGATACGCGGCGTCGTCAAGCGCGACGACGAGTTCGTCATCTGGGTCGACCCGGCTGTCGTTCACAGCACACAGTAGCGAGCCAAAGCGTGTCGGGCAACAAGAGTTTTTAACACCCGACAACGACGAACAGGTAACCAACCACAAACATCCCGAATATGATACAGCTAACCAAGACTGGCATCGACGGTCTCGATGCCATCCTCAACGGTGGTATCGTCAAGAACTCCACGACCCTGATAAGCGGTAATCCCGGTGCCGGGAAGTCGATACTCTGTCTCCAGTATATCTACAACGGCGTCGAGATGTTCGACGAGAAAGGCATCTACCTCTCCTTCGAGGAAAACGAGTCGGACCTCCGGCAGGCCGCCGAGTCCATCGGCTTCGACAAGTGGCCCGAGTACGTCGAAAACGGCGATATCAAGGTGTACGACAAGCAGGTGCTGCTCCGGGAGAACGACTTCTCCTCCTCGCTCGAAATCCTGCTGGACGACCTCGAAAACGACGACTACGACCGGCTGGTGCTCGACTCGCTGGCGATGTTCCAGCTCTTCTTCGAGAGCGAGAAGGAGAAGCGAACCTACCTGCTGAAACTCACCGATATTCTCCGGGAGAACGGGCTGACGACGCTGCTGACAAACGAACAGGGAGCGGTGTTCCCGGACACGGAGATCGGGCTGGAGAACTACCTCACCGACGGGAACATCTACCTCATCCAGACCCCGACCGACTCCGGTGTCAGCCGGTACGTCTGGGTCGCAAAGATGCGAAAGCAAAACATCGAGACGGATATCTACCCGATGGAGATCGACTGGGGCGGCCTCAAGGTCCACCAGAACGCGAGCGCCTTCTCGATGATGAGCGAGGAGGAGTCGCCGATATAGTCGCCGTTATTAGGACGTGAAATGTCGCCGAGGAACTCTCTGTCAGTTGGTATCGCGCTCTCCGCGAAAATTCTATCGTCGCTCGAATCGGACAGTATCATCGCCGATAGCTTTATTAAAGTCTGAATTTATGATTTGATAACGATGGCATCCGCGGAGTTGCTCCAGACGCTGGGAAACAAATACAGCGCCGAGATACTGGACGCGACGGACGAACCCATCTCGGCACAGGACCTGAGCGACGAACTCGAGATTCCTATCGCGACCTGTTACCGGCGTATCGACGAGTTGACCGAACACGATCTGCTCGAACTCCACGACAACATCCTCTCGGACGACCGGCGGCGTATCAAAGTATATCGACGTAACGTCGACGAAGTACGGGTCGATTTCGACGAGGGGCTGAGCGTGCAGGTCGAGGAGCGTTCCGAAGTCACGAACAAGCTCGACGAGGCCTGGCGCACCCTCTCGGACAGATAAGCGGGCCGATTATCAGCGTAGATATTTTCGAGCGTGGATTTAATACGGGGGTTCGCCTACGTGGTCCCAGTGCAGATGATAGAACTCCTCTATGCCGTCTCGACGCTCGTGTTCGTCGTCGCCGGACTCACGATGGTCGGGATGGCGATGCGGGCGTACGTCCAGACGTCCAGGCAGGCGATGCTCTACCTGTCGCTCGGTTTCTCGCTCGCGGTCGCGGGCGCGGCGGCGACGATGATAAGCGCGTTCATCAACGACTTCCAGGGCGTCCGGTCGCTCCTGCTCGTCAACAGCGGACTGACGACCTTCGGCTACCTGTTCGTGATGTACAGTCTCGTCACGTACGAGTGACGGGCGTTCCGACACCGCAGTTCTACGCAGTTTCGCTCGGTAGCGACTGTCGACGCGCCGCCACTCGTCCCACGGCCGCTGGGAATCACGGTACCGGATACACCACTCTATCGGGAAAAATCGGGTGTAGAGCGCCATAGAAGCTTATTATCAGCAATAAATACTCGGGGAAAGGGATTATCAGTAGCGAAAAGAACACTCGGATAGGGTAGTACAACCCGGAATATACATGCTCGAAGCTTTCAGACCCAACGACGACGACCGCGGGCAGGTCGGTATCGGCACCCTCATCGTGTTCATCGCGATGGTGCTGGTGGCGGCCATCGCCGCGGGCGTCCTGATCAACACGGCCGGATTCCTGCAAAGCGGTGCCGAGGAAACCGGACAACAGAGCAGCGACCAGGTCACCAACCGACTCCAGGTGGTCAGTGCCGTCGGCACCGACGTCAGCTCGGACGGTGTCGATACGGTCTCGATTACGGTGAAGAAGGCGCCCGGCGCCAACAACATCGACCTGAGCAGTACGACGCTGCAGTTCGTCCACTCCAGCGGGTCGACCGACATCACCTTCGGGACGTACGCGGCCGACGAGTCGACGCTCGACCCGTCCGGGACGGCGTTCGACGTCACCGACGTTCAGGACGAGGGCGGCCAGTCCATCGAGGGTGACGCCCCGGTGCTGAACGACCCCGCGGACCGCGCACAGATCATCCTCGACACCCAGGAGATAACCGGTGGCTTCGCCGAGGGCGATACGGCGACGATCCAGATCAACACCCAGTCCGGTGGCACCACGGAACTGCGACTCGTGGTCCCAGAGACGCTATCCGGCTCCTCCGCGGTCAACCTGTAACGCCACAGGTCCCCTTTTCGGTCTCGACGCTTGACCCCGCAGCTGCTGCGCTCCTCGCGTGTGCGTACCGACACACCGGGCCCGTCGACCACATCCCGGTTCGGTCCCACCGCTTTCTGTCTACAGACTGCCACTCCGCCCCTTCGCGAACGTGAGCTTCGTCTGGAGATTAAGCCGAAAAGCGATGGAAGAGCGCCCACAACGTCTGTTATCAGGAGAGATATTTTGGGGAGAGGTATTATTACTGGTGAAAGGCAGACTGACTGTAGGGTCAGACAGACCCGGAATATACATGTTCAACGAATTACGGAACGACGACGACCGCGGGCAGGTCGGTATCGGCACCCTCATCGTGTTCATCGCGATGGTGCTGGTGGCGGCCATCGCCGCGGGCGTCCTGATCAACACGGCCGGGTTCCTGCAGAGCGGTGCCGAGGAAACCGGACAGCAGAGTAGTGACCAAGTGACCAACCGGCTCCAGGTTGTGAGCGCCGTCGGTGAAGACATCAACTCCGGCAGCGTACAGACCGTCCGCATCACGGTGAAGAAGGCCCCCGGTGCGGGGAACATCGACCTCGGGACGACGACGCTGCAGTTCGTCCACTCCAGCGGGTCGACTGACCTGACCTACGGGAGCTACAACACCGATGGCACTGCCCTCTCGCCCGGTGGCGAGAACTTCGGTGTGACCGACGTGCAAGACGAGGACGGTTCGCTCAGCTCTACCGGTGTCGTGCTCAACGACCCCGCGGACCGCGCACAGCTCATCCTCGACACCAGCAACATCGTCTCCACCACCAGCGGCCTCGAAGAGGGTGACACGGCGACGATCCAGATCAACACCCAGTCCGGTGGCACCACGGAACTGCGACTCGTGGTCCCGGAGACCCTGTCTGGCGCCTCTGCGGTCAACCTCTAAATCCGCGCGACTTCTCTTTTCGGTAGCTCGACGCCCACCAGCGACGGAATTATAGTTCTTCCTCTCACACTGTGGGGTATGGACCGGGGGCCCGACGAACCGAATCCGGAAGACGGGAAGATTCTCTCCCCCGACGAGCTCGATCTGGAAGACGACGAGCACGTCACCCAGATCGACGAGGGTCGGTACGTCGTCTCACCGGACGTGCGCGAGGACGACACCGCCGGCAGCGGGCCGACGCCGCCGCGACCCCGCACCGAGCGGGAACCGGACCCACAGACTCCGGCGTTCACCGACGGGAACGTCCACGAGTGGCTCGCCGAGCAGATGGCCGACTCGAACGCCCGCTACGGGTTCGACGTGACCGCGAAGTTCGACGGCGAGGTCGACCAGCAGCGCCTCTCCTCGAACGACATCGTCACCGTCTTCGAGAGCCTCATGCTCTGGTACGGCCGCCAGATGGACGGGTCGACCGACGTCGAGGACGTCCTCGGTATCCTGCTCTCGGAGTCGAACGTCCCGGTGAAGTACCCGCCGGGCAGCGTCAAATCCCTGGCCCGGTCGGTCGGACTGAGCCCCGACGACAGTATCGCGGACCTCGTCGACGCGGTCGAGGAGCGCGACGGCGCACAGCTGTAGCGGCGAGGGGTTTAAGCCACGGGACAGTCGTTGGTAGCACACGCGATGGTTCGATGGGTGACTGTGGCCGGACTCTTCGTCGTCTTCGCCCTCGTCGGGACCGGACCCCTGACCGGGGTCGACGTGACGAGTGCCGCCGACACCTCCTTCGGTGACGGTGACGCGACAGTCACCGACATCACCGTCGACCGGTCCGAACTGGCACTGACGCCCGGGCGCTTCGGGGCGAACGTCACGTACCTCCGTGTGCCGACGGCCACGGTCACCGTCGGCGGCGTCACCGACCGCCCGCGGCTGCTCTACGTCGTCTCGGTGCCGGCGCTGGATATCAGGCTTATCGAGAGCCGCGTCGTGACCGGCCCGGGAACCTACCGGCTGGCGCCCGACGACCGGGCGATACCGCCGGGCACCGCCGGTGGGTCCTACGACGCGACGCTGTCCGTCCGCGTCCAGAGTTTCACCGGCGACCGTCCCCTCACCAGAGCGACCGTCACCGTCGGGGGGCAGCCGTGACGGACGACCCCCGGGGTCGGCTGGTCGACGGCGGCCGCTGGCTCTTTGGCGACCGGCAGGGCCTCGTACTGTGGCTCGGGCTCGTCTGCTGGTTCGGGCTGGCCTGGCGGGTCGGCTTCTTCATCCAGGACACCTACGCGGTCGCGAACACCTTGGTCGCGCTGGCCGACGGGCAGCTCCACGTCACGGAGCTGCGCTACTCGCTCACGCTCGGTTCCCAGCCCGGCCTCCACGAACACGCCGGCCGGTTCTACGGCCGGAACTACGGCCAGCTCGCGCTCGCGGTCCCGCTGGTGTGGGTTCTCGAAGGGCTCTCGACGGTCGTGGCTCCGCGCGTGTTGCTCGCCGGGCTCTGGGCCGGCGTCGGACTGGCCCTCGTGACCCAGCTGAGCGAGTTCGAGCGCTTCGACCGCGGACGGACCCGCGCCGTCGGTGCCGCTGTCGTCACCCTGCTGTTCGTCGCGAGCGTCCTGACCGCGACCGCGCTTCCGACCGACCGCCTCGCGCTCGTGGCGCTCCAGCTCTCGACGCTGCTGGTGGCGGCGACGGCGGGACTGGTCGTGTACCGCCTCTTCGCGCTCTTACACGGGCGCCGCGTGGGGCTGGCCGCGGGTGTCGCGCTCGGCGTGGCGACGCCCGTGGGCTTCTGGGCGACGCTCCCAAAGCGCCACACGATAGTCGCGACGCTGGTTCTGGGCGCGGTGTACGCGTTCGCGGTGAGTCGGCACCGGGAGGGCGACGCCGCCCTGCGAGCCCGGGCCGGGGCCTACGCCCTCGCCGGCTACATCACCTGGGTCCACGCCTTCGAGGCGCTGTTCGTCGTCGCCGTGCTGGGGGTCGTCGACCTGCTGACGACGCGGGACTACAGCGTCCGGTCGCTGCTGGTCGTGGGGCTCGTCCTGCTGGTGGCGTCGACGCCGATGCTCGCGACGAACTACGCCATCAGCGGGAACCCCGCGAAACCGCCGCGTCTGCTGTCCCCCGTGGACAGCGACGCCGAGTTCTCGCCGCCGCCGGACGACACGAGCGGGGGCGAGGGCGGGAACGATACGACTGTCGGCGGGAACGGCAGTAGCGACAGCGCCGGTGGCGGTGGCCCCGGGGGTGGACAGCCCGCTCCGCCGCTGGTCGATGTCGCCCGGGACGCCGTCGGAACGGTGTCGACGTTCGCCGGTGAGTCCGTCGGCGGCGGCCTCGCAGTGTTGAGCGAGCCCGACCGGCTCTGGCATATCTTCGTCCGGAGCGGGACGATTCCGAGCGTCAGCTACGGTAACAACGACTACGAGCCCATCGACCTCACCGTGCTCGAAGCGATGCCGATTCTGGGCGCGCTGGCGGCGCTGCCAGCGCTCGCGGGGCGTCGCGCTCGGCGCCTCGTCGACGGCCCGCTGGGGGCGCTCGATCCGCGGGCCTGGCGGCCGGCTCGCCAGACCGACCTGCTCGTGGTCACACTCGCGGCGGTGTTGACCCTTGTCTATCTGCCCCGACTCCCACTCTACAGCATGCTCACCGTCCGGTATCTCCACCCCGCCATCGCGCTCAGCGCGTACGGCGTCTGTCGCATCCCGGCGGTCCGGGCGGGCCTGTCCCGGTCGCGGTGGCTCGCGGGGTCGTTTCTCGCCGGTCTCGTCGCCGCTCTGGTCGTCCTGCTCGGCGGAATCGTCGGTCTGGAGCTGGCGGTCGGCGAGGCGGTCCAGTACAGCGCGCTGTGGCAACTCGCAGCCGCGACCGGCTGTGCGGTCGTCACCGTCGGCCGGACCGTCACGGACCGTGTCCCGGACCGGGCCGTCACCGTCGCCGTCGCCGTGTCGGCCGGGTTCACCGCCGCGTATCTCCTGCTTTCCGCGCTGGTCTACTTCCGCTATGGCAGCTACGCGTTCGACCTCGTCGCGCTCGTCGCCGACGCCCTCCCCGCGCTGTGACACCCGGCCGAACCGCTCGCAGCCGGTGGTATCACAAGCGATAATTTACGGGTCAGGTTTATGCCGGTTATTCCGGTAGTAGCTGGCAACATGCCAGACGTACTGATAGCCGACGACTCGGAGTTTATGCGGAACCTGCTACGGGAGATTCTCGAAGAGGACCACACTATCGTTGGGGAAGTCGAGAACGGCGTGGAGGCGGTCGAAGTGTACAAAGAACAGACCCCGGATCTGGTGATGATGGACATCGTGATGCCGATTCGGGACGGCATCGAGGCGACGAGCGAGATCAAGTCCTCGAACCCGAACGCCAACGTCATCATGTGTACCAGCGTCGGGCAGGAGGAGAAGATGAAAGAGGCCGTCAAGGCCGGCGCCGACGGCTACATCACCAAGCCCTTCCAGAAACCCAGCGTGATGGAGGCTATCGAGGACGTCGTCCCGTCATAGATGAACGTCGATATCCAGTCGCTGGGCACGTTCAACCAGCTCGCCCACGAGGGCGCCCAGCAGGCCACCCGGGCGCTGGCCCAGATGACCGGCATCGACGCCGCCGTCGACGTGACCAAAATCACGTTGCTCGACCGCGCCGACATCGGCGAGGACCTCGCGGGCCGGGAGTTCGTCGGCGTCCAGTTCGGCTACGAGGGCGTCCTGCAGGGCGACACCGTGCTGGTGTTCGACGCCGAATCCGCCGAGACTATCGCCGACTCGTTGACGGGCGGCGCCAGCGACGACCCGGCGATGGCCCGCAGTGCGGTCAACGAGATCGGCAACATCATGATGAGCGGCTTCATCGACGGCTGGGCCGACTATCTGGATTCGACTATCGACCACTCGCCGCCCGAATACATCGAGAAGTCCGGGGCCGAGGTGTTGCCGGCGGCCCCCGAAGCCGACGACCACCGGCAGGTGTTCGTCTTCAAATCGGCGATCGAGTGGGTCGGGGAGTCCGTGAACTTCTACATCTACATGCTGCCCGAGTACGAACCGCTCGCGGACGCGATGATGGACAGCGCCGACACGGACGGCGACGCCATCCCCATCGACAAGCTCCAGACGTTCAACGAGATGACGACCAGCGGCACACAGCAGGCCGCCGACAACGTCGAGATGCTGACGGGCATCCCGACCGAAGCCGAAGTGACCCAGATAAGCTTCGCACCCATCGAGGACGTGCCAAAGCAGATCGGCACGGAGACGTACGTCGGCACCGTCGTGGAGTTCACCGGCGTCCCCAGTGGCTACCTGATGGTCCTCTTCGACGAGGTGTCGGCCGAGAACGTCGCCGAGGCGATGATGCCCGTCGAAATCGAGGGCGAGGGGCTGACCGAGCAACACGAGGCCGCTATCGAGGAGCTGGGCAACATCATGACCAGCGGCTTCGTCGACGGCTGGGCGAACGTGTTGCAGACCTCGGTCGACCACACGCCGCCGAAACTCGTTCACGACATGGGGCGGTCTATCGTGGACCCGCTCGCCGCACAGGTCGGCCAGCACCAGGAGCACGCCTTCATCATCGACTCGAAGATGGAGACCGACGACATCGAGTTCCGTGCCGAGATTCACGCCCTGCCAAACGAGAAGGAACTGCGCGTGGCGCTCGACGACTTAGACGTGGACCGCGCCGACGAGACCGAGGCCGACGTCGAACAGATATTCGAATAATGAAAGTGTACGACGGCAGCCAGACCGACGGGGCCCGAGCGACGAAGCCCGAGCGGCTGAAAGTCGGTATCGCCGAGTACGAGGTGACCACCGACGCGGCGGTGCTGACGACGAGCGGGCTGGGCTCCTGTATCGGCATCGCGCTGTACGACGAACCGACGGGGGCCGCCGGGCTCGTCCACATCATGTTGCCGACCGCGGAGAACGTCGAGGGCGGCAACCGGGCGAAGTTCGCGGACACCGGGGTAGCCGAACTCGTCGAGGCGCTCGAAGCTGTCGGGGCCTCGACGACGACGATGGAGGCGAAGATCGCCGGCGGGAGCGACATGCTCGACTTCTCGGAGAACGGCTCCTCCATCGGGGCGCGCAACCTCGACCAGGTCCGAACGACCCTCTCGGAGTACGACATCCCCGTCACCGGCGAGGACGTCGGCGGGGACCACGGTCGCTCGCTCCGACTGGAGGCCGACTCCGGTGACCTCGTGGTCAAGAGCGCGAACACCGGGTCTGTCGTCCTTTGATTTTCGATTTCTGAAATACGACGAGGCGCTCTGCGCAGCGGGACCGTCTGACGGATGTCTGCCGCAGGCGCACTTCTCAGACGCTCTACTTCTAAATCTCCATATGAAACGGAGGCGGAACCGATACTCCGTGAGAGAATGGCTTTATTTAACAAGGAATATATGTTAAACAACGATTTTGTTATCAATTATGATAGGCTAGACGGAATATTCAAGGGCGTCTGCGGAAATCATGGTAGACGATGAGTAGTTTCGCTCTCGTGCCGACGCTGCAGGCACTTACCCCCGACGTGGCCGCGCTCGTGCCGGCGCTGGTCGTGTTGCTTTCGGGCGGCCTGGTCGGGATGAGCATCAAGAACATGTTCGACTCTATCATGTCGGACGACGAGGGCGACGACGACAGCGGCGGTGACGAGATGGGTGGCGGCGGGCTGATGGGTGACGACGGCGGTGGCGGCGGCGACGACCTCGGCGGGCTGGGCGGCCTCGATGACGACGACGACATGGGCGGTTTCGGCGACGACGAGTTCGGCGACATGGAGGACGCCACCGGGCCGGACAACGACGAGCTGGAACACCGGATCGACGAACTGGAAAACGAGGTTGGCAGCCTCTCGTCGACGGTCAACACCGTCCGTACGGAAAACGAGTCGATCTCCGAGTCCGTCGACGAGGTCCAGGAGAACGTCCGGAAGCTGCTCGACATCTACGAGATGGTCACGCGCGGCGTGAACCCCTTCGCCGACGACGTCGACGCCGGTATGGGCGGGGGCGGTATGGGCGATGGCTCGTTCGGTCTGTTCGACGACGACGGTGGCGACGACGAACCCGACGACATCGACGACGACGTGGCCAGCGCCGACGCTGAGGGGTTTTTCGACGAAGACCTCGTCGAGGACGACATGTCGATGGACGACGAGGTGTCCATGGACGACGGCGACGACATGTTCGGGGACGACCTCGACGAGGAGTTCGAGGACGACGGCGGCGCGTTCGACGAGGAGTTCGAGGAGGAAGATGACATGAGTATGGACGACGGGCTCGATATGGACGACGAGAACAGCGACGACGGGGAGGGCGGCAAGTCCTTCGCCGAGCTGAAAGACGAGTACGAGTCGGGCGACGCCGAGTGGGCCGACGGTGAGGCGGAACCGGGGGACGACGAGGAGCTGCTGGAGGACGACGGCGACGACCTTCTGGGCGACGACGAGATGTTCGACGACGACGAAGGCGACCTCGAAGACGACGACCTCTTCGACGAGGTCATCGAGGACGAGGCCGACGAAGCGGCCGACGGGGACGGCATGGGCGCGGTCGAAGCGGAACCGGAGCCGGAACCCGTGGCAGACCCCGAGCCGGAGCCAGAACCGGAGCCCGAGGCAGCCCCCGAGCCGGAGCCAGAACCGACGGCGGAGACGGCCCCGGAGCCCGCCGCCGACAGCGACGACGGCAAACCCTATCTGGCGGCGATGCCGGAGGGGTTCGCGGCGGACATGATAATCATCGAGTGGCTGGAGTTCCTGGTCAGTCAGGCCGGCTACCGCGAGACGTCCCGCGCGATCGACTACTACGAGACCATCGGCTGGATCGACCAGTCCGTCGCCGACGACCTCGCGGACTACCTCCGCGGCTTCGACGACGTCGACGATTCCGGCAGCGGTCTGACTATCGACCACCACACCGAGAGTCTTCGCTACATCTCCCAGCTCGACGAGGACAGCGGCGCGGAGGCCGTCGCGCTCTCGAAGCTCGTGGGAGGTGGCTCGGATGGGATTCAGCGTTAGCGGCTCGGCCGCGCTCATCTTCGTAGCCGCCTTCATCGGCTTCGGGATGTTCTACTCGGCGACCGCAAACAGCATCGAGACCGTCAACGACGCCCGCGAGGACCGGGCCGACCGGAGCCTCGACCGAACCAACACCGAGATTCGGATGACCAACGTGAGCTACAACGCGACCCCGCAGTACGTCAACGTCACCGTCGAGAACACCGGTACCACGGAGCTCTCGGTGCGAGACGTCGACGTGCTGTTCGACAACAGCTACCAGACGGGTTACCGGACGGCCGTCGAGGGCGACACCGCGACGGACCTCTGGCTGCCCGGGGAGACGCTGGCTATTAACGCGACGGTGTCGGCCCGACCCAACCGCGTCAAACTCGTCACGGGGCCGGGCGTCGCGGCGACGGAGGTGGTCTGACGTGGCGAGCGTCTCGGTCTCCCATCTCATCCTGTTTATCGCCTCGATGATGATCGCCGCGAGCGTCGCCGGCGTGTTCACCAGCAGCATCGGACAGCTGAGCGGCGCGATATCGGAGCAGGGGCTCGACGTCAGTCAGGACGTGCGGACCGACGTGGAGGTGATTTCCGACAGCGGCAGCGACGCGATCTACGACAGCGGCAACATCACGCTGTACGTGAAAAACACCGGCACGGAACGGCTGGCCGCCGACCCCGGACAGATGGACGTGCTCGTCGACGGCCAGTTCGTCACGGCCTACGAGGTGACGAGGGCCGACGGGAACGGGGCCTGGCAGCCCGGGACCGTCGTCCGCGTCGAGATAGCACAGTCGCTGGACCCGGGTGACCACCGCGTCCAGCTCACCGTCAACAACGACGAGGAGGTGTTCGAGTTCCGCCTATGAGTCTCGCAAGTACCGACCTGTTCTCGCTCGGACTGGACGACCACGACCGACTGAACAAGGAACTCGGCGGCGGCATTCCGCCGGGGAGCATCATCCTCGTCGAGGGCGACTACGGCGCCGGGAAGTCCGCGATGAGCCAGCGGTTCACGTACGGGCTCTGCCAGGAGGGCCACGACGTGACCTACCTCTCGACGGAGCTCACCGTCGGCAGCTTCCTCGACCAGATGCACTCGCTGTCGTACGATATGGTCGACCACATACTCGACGAGAACGTCCTCTTCCTGCACGCCGATATCGGGGACTCGAACACGTTCTCCGGTACCGACGAGCCACAGGAGCGAAAGGAGCTACTCCGCCGGCTGATGGAAGCCGAGGTGATGTGGGACGCCGACGTCGTCGTCATCGACACCTTCGACGCCATCCTCCGGAACGACCCCAAGTTCGAGGCGCTGGTCCGCAACAACGACGAACGCCAGGCGGCCCTGGAGATAATCTCGTATTTCAGGGACATCATCTCGGAAGGCAAGTGCATCATGATAACCGTCGACCCGTCGACGCTGGACGAGGAGGCCATCGGCCCGTTCCGCGCAATCGCCGACGTGTTCATCGAACTGGAGATGATCGAGGTCGGCAACGACACCCGCCGCCAGATTAACGTCCTCCGGTTTGCCGGGATGGGCGAACAGGTCGGTGACACCATCGGGTTCTCGGTGCGGTCGGGCACCGGCATCGTCATCGAATCGCGGAGCGTCGCATAGGAGGGTTCCAAGATATGACCGACCACGGACGCGCGAAACCGTCGGACGAACTGCGACAGATAGCGGCTCGCCGACCCCACCTCCGGGACCACCTGAAGAAGTTCAAGCAGATCACCGGCGAGTTCCCGATGCTCATCGACGAGGCCGACGGCGAGTACGAGTCCGACCGACCCAACGTCCTCTACCCGGTCGGTGGCCCCATCTTCTGTCACGTCTACGGCGACATCGGGCAGGACACGAAATACTACGCCATCGAGCCCGAACTGGACGAAGACGAGGGCGTCGTCTTCGACAAGGTCCGCAACCGCCTCCTCCAGAAGAGCGTCAACAAGCCCGCCCCCGAGAGCGAGTCCGAGTACGACGACCGCATCGAGGAGCTCCTCCAGGAGACGACCCGCATTCGCGACGAGGACAGCGACAGCGGCGTCCTCACCCGCCTCCAGAACATCACCGACGTGGGCAGCGTCGAGGTCACCCAGTCGACCTACGAGAACATCCTCTACCGGCTGAACCGCGACATCGTCGGCCTCGGTCCGCTGGAGCCGGTGATGCGCGACCCGGCCAACGAGGACATCCACGTCATCGGCCGCAGCGAGTGCCACGTCGACCACGGCGTCTACGGCATGCTCCAGACCACTGTCGAGTGGCAAACCGAGGAGGCGTTCGACCAGTGGCTGCGCAACATGGGCGAACGGATGGGCGACCCCGTCTCCGACTCCGACCCCATCGTCGACTCGACGCTGCCGGACGGCTCCCGTCTGAACCTCATCTACTCCGACGACGTGAGCCTGAAAGGCCCTTCACTCACCATCCGGCAGGGCGACGAGATCCCCCTCTCCATCTTCCAGATCACGAAGTGGATGACCCTCTCGCCCGAGCTGGCGGCGTATCTCTGGCTCTGTCTGGAGAACGAACAGACCGTCTTCGTGGTCGGCGAGACCGCGTCCGGGAAGACCACGACGCTGAACGCCATCACCTCGTTCATCCCCGACGACGCCAAGATATACACCGCGGAGGACACCGCCGAGGTCCTGCCGCCCCACAACACGTGGCAGCAACTGCTGACCCGTGAGGGCGAGGACGAGGGCACGAGCATCGACATGTTCGACCTCGTCGCCGCCGCGCTGCGGTCCCGTCCCGACTACATCATCGTGGGCGAGGTCCGTGGCGAGGAGGGGCGGATGGCGTTCCAGGCCGCCCAGACCGGCCACCCCGTCATGCTGACCTTCCACGCGAGCGACATCGTCTCGATGATTCAGCGCTTCACCGGCGAGCCCATCAACGTCCCCGAGACGTTCATGGACGTGGCCGACGTGGCGCTGTTCCAGAACCGCGTCAAGCAGGGCGACAACGTGCTTCGCCGCGTCACCAGCGTCCAGGAGATAGAGGGCTACTCCAAGGAGATGGACGGTGTCGTCACCCGGCAGGTGTTCAACTGGGACCCAGTCGAGGACGAGATCGTCTTTCAGGGCATGAACAACTCCTTCGTGCTCGAAGAACAGATCGCGACGCTGCTGGGGTACGAGGACACTCGCGACATCTACGACGACCTCCAGTTCCGCGCGAACATGATAGAGCGCGCGATTCAGGAGGGTATCGTCGGCTACCACGAAGTCAACGATTTCATCTCGGACTTCCAGCGCGACGGCGTCGAAGGAATCCCGTTCAACATCTCCAGACCCGACTGACCATGGCCCAGAGCGAGGCGGACAGCGGCATCGAACTGACCATCTCCGAGACCGTTCAGGGACTGGTCGAGTCGTACCGCCAGATGACGATTCCCCTGGAGCGGTACCTCTTTTTCATCCTCGTCCCCTCCGTCGTGTTCTTCCTCCTCTCGACGGTGGCGGCGCTGTTGCTCGACCTGCCGATGATGATTCGAGCGCCCATCCCGCTGCTTGGCTTTCTGGCCATGGCCTCCGCGGTTTTCTACCCCAAGATACTGCTCTCCCAGCGCAAGCGCGAGCTCAACAACCGGTTCCACCTCATGATCACCCACATGACGGTGCTGGCGACGACGAAAATCGACCGGATGGAGGTGTTCCGCACGCTCGCAAAGGAGGACGAGTACGGCGAACTCGCCATGGAGATGCACCGCATCGTCCAGCTCGTCGACACGTGGAACCAGAGCCTCGACGACGCCTGTCGCCGCCGGGCCAAGGAGGTGCCGAGCGACGCCTTCTCGGACTTCCTCGACCGGCTCGCCTACACGCTCGGGGCCGGTCAGTCCCTCGAAGACTACCTGCTGTCCGAACAGGAGCAGATTATCCAGCACTACACGACGGTGTACCGGAGCTCGCTGGACAGTCTGGAGGTCATGAAGGACCTCTATCTGTCGATGATCCTCTCGATGACGTTCGCGCTGGTCTTTGCCGTCGTGCTCCCCGTCCTGACCGGCACGAACCCGACGATGACTGTCAGCGCCGTTATCGTGATGTACATCTTCGTCCAGACCGGCTTCTACCTCGCCATCCGCTCGATGGCCCCCTACGACCCGGTGTGGTTCCACCCCGAGGAGTACCCCTCGCCCACCGAGGAGCGCCTCGACAAGTCGATGTACGCCGGCGTCGGCCTCTCGACGGTCCTCCTGTTCGTCACCGTCGGGGGGATGTTCGGCGTTTCGCCCATCGCGCTCGAAGACATCTTTTTCTTCCTCGACAGCGTCCCCCTCCCGTTCTACGCCGTCGTTCCCATCACCCCGATGCTCATCCCCGGCATCGTCTTCCGGCAGGAAGAGGGGAAAGTCAAGGACCGCGACGGGGAGTTCCCCAGCTTCATCCGTGCGCTGGGGGCCACCGAAGGGGCGAAACAGTCTACTACCGGGCAGGTGCTTCGCACGCTCCGCAAGAAGGACTTCGGCTCGCTGACCCCGAACATCAACGACCTCTACAAACGGCTCAACATGCGCATCGAACCGACCGCTGCGTGGCGCTTTTTCACCGCCGACTGTCGCTCCTATCTCATCCAGACGTTCTCCGAGATGTACCTCATCGGCCGCGAGATGGGTGGCTCGCCCAAACAGCTCGGCGAGCTCATCGCCGCGAACATGAACCAGGTGCTGCAGTTGCGCCAGAAGCGCAAACAGGCGACGACGACGATGGTGGGTCTGCTGTACGGGATTACGGCCGCCTCGACGTTCGCCTTCTTCATCGGCCTGCAGGTCGTCAACATCCTCGCCGAGATGTCACTGGACCTCAACGCCGGCAGCCGGCTCGACGTCAACTCCCTCATCAACACCAGCGTCTACAACATCCCGCTCATCGAGTTCCTGCTCGTCGTCATCATCATGTTCTCGGCCATGCTGTCGGCGCTGATGATCCGGACCATCGACGGCGGCCACAAGGCAAACACCTATCTGCACTTCGTCCTGCTCGCCTGGATCGGCGGTATCACGGGGACCTTCACCAAGTGGCTGGTGACGCAGTTTCTGCAAATCTGAGCCCACTTTTTGCACCGTCGCGAGCGCGCGGTCGGCGCGCTCGCTCGGGCAAAAACATGGGGAAAAATCGCGACTTCGCCTCCTGTCGCCCGCCGGAGGCGGGCGGTAGTCGGCTCGTCGCGGTGGAACCGACTCGCTACGCTCGTCTGATGACGAACAGTTCTCTTTCGGCGGCGCTAACGGAACCCGCAAAAGCTGACAGCGACCTCGTGCGAGATACTGAGTGTAGTCAGTATGACGAGTTCAATTGGTCCAGACGCGTCCGTCTGAATCCGCTGCTCAGTGCGCGGATTCATCGAGCAGATATTCCACTGTGCTCTCCCTGAAAGCAGCAGTTACGACTCTTCAGTATAGTCGTAAATCGTCAGTACAGCAGATACATACTCCATAGTCAGCAAGTGTCGACGATGTCGATAGCCATCAGTTCGTGAATCACCGTCTTGTCGAAATCGTTCTTGTCCGCGGTTACGAACGTCGCTTGGTGTTGACGCGCTGTCGCGGCAATAAGCAGATCGGCAGCGTCGAGTGAGACACCAGCCGCATCGAGCGAGCGCTCCATACTGGCCGCCTCCGCAGCAGTGTCCGCATCGAAGCTAATCACGTCATCGACGGCCTGGGTCAGTTGGTTTCGTTGGGCCCGTTGTTCTGACTGGCTATCGTAATAGCTCAGAAATTCGAAAAGGACGAGAGCTGAGATACTCCACGGTTCAGTGCGATGCTCAGATAGATATGTGAGAACGGCTTCATCTGGGTTCGGACGGGCGTATTTCCGGATAATGTTGTTGTCGAGCAGGATCATTCCGCGCCCGATGTCCGGGCCTCAAACGAGTCGTTGAGGTCCGCGCGTTTCTGTTCCATGTGTTCGTCGATGCCTTCCGCAGCGAAGCCAGCCATCTCACGAACGTCCTCTTCAGTCCGGGTGATAGCAAGGCGGTCCAGTAGTTCGTCGAACGTTTCGTCTTCGCGCTTGACCGCTTCCAGTTTCCGTTTGGTCTCAGCAGAGATGCGGATGGATGAGCTCATACCGAATACAACGTATTCGAGTGTGTTAGTGATTGCGCTGCTGGAATCTGCGGTACCGACTTGTCCGGTTGATCGCGACAAGCGCTGCACACGCGCGTTCTATACAGCACGCCTGCCCTTCCCCGTCTTCGCTCGGGACCGGCGATGCCGGTCCACTCGCGCACGGCCACAGCGGTCAGCGGCCGTACAGCAGATACGAGAGAGCGACGAAGGCGGCTGCTGTCCCGACGGCGAAGGCCAGCAGCGTGACCGCTGGCCCGAACTGTGAGACTATCGCCGCTGGAATCACCCCCAGAACGAGCGCGGCGAAGAGCAACAGGACGCCGTTCTGCCACTCGTTGACGAACTCGCCGAACGTCTGCCCGGACATGTGGCCGAGTTGTCGACAGTCCGTCAAATAGTTTCCGTCACTCGGCGACGCTCACGGAACAGCCCGAAAGAAAATCCGATTGGGATACCGACTCAGTCGTCTGCGGGCGCAGCGCCGCCTTCCTCGTGCTGGGCCTTCGTGTGGGAGAGCTTCCCACCGGCGGCGAGGATCTCGCGTTCTCGCTCGGAGGCGTCGAGGTAGCCCGAGGCCTCCCAGTCGTCGTTGACGCGGATGGTGAACTCCTCCTGGCCGGAGCGGACGGCGTCGGCGGCGTCGTCGACGATCTCGATGTCGTCGCCCTGCTCGATCTTCTCGTAGGTCTCCTCGTTGATCTCCAGCGGGACGATGCCGAAGTTGAAGAGGTTCGCCTTGTGGATGCGGGCGAAGCTCTGTGCGAGGACGGTCTCGATACCGAGATACATCGGACACAGCGCCGCGTGCTCGCGCGAGGAGCCCTGACCGTAGTTCTCGCCGGCGACGAGGACGCCGCCGTCAGAGTCGAGCGCGCGCTGGGCGAACGTGTCGTCCACTCGCGAGAGCGTGAACTCCGAGAGCTTCGGGACGTTCGACCGGTACATCAGGATGTCCTGCGTGGCCGGGATGATGTGGTCCGTGGTGATGTTGTCCGTCATCTTCAGCAGCGCCTCGCCGCCGACTTCGGTCTCCAGCGGGTCCTTCAGCGGCACGTCGCCGATGTTGGGGCCCTTGATGAGTTCGTCGTCGACGGCCTCGTCGGGGGCGATGAGGTCCGATTCGGAGTTGCCGATGTACTGGTCGGGCATCTCCAGACCGGGGGCCTCGAGGTCGCCGAGCTCCTCGGCGAGGTCGCGCGGGTCGACGATTTCGCCGGCGATGGCCGCCGCGGTGGCGACTTCCGGCGAACAGAGGTAGACGTTGTCGTCCTCGATACCGGAGCGACCCTCGAAGTTGCGGTTGAAGGTCCGCAGCGAGACGGAGTCGGAGGCGGGAACGTGGCCGATGCCGATACAGGCACCACACGTCGCTTCCGAGAAGTTGACGCCGGCCGCCATCATCTCGGCGGTCCAGCCCTCGCGGGCCAGCATCTCGGAGGCCTGCTTGGAGCCGGGGGCGACGATCATCTCGGTCTTCTTGTCGATGTTGCGCCCTTCGAGCATCTTCGCGCCCGGGAGGATGTCCTCGTAGGAGCCGTTCGTACAGGAGCCGATCATCACCTGGTCGACGTCGGTGCCGGCGACCTCGCTGACCGGGACGACGTTGTCCGGCATGGAGGGCTTGGCGATGAGCGGTTCGAGCTCCGAGAGGTCGACGACGATTTCGTCGGCGTACTCGGCGTCCTCGTCGGGGCCGATGTCCACGTGGACGTCCTCGCGGCCGAGCCGTTCGAGGTAGTCCTTCGTGTTCTCGTCGGTCGGGAAGATGGAGGAGGTCGCGCCGAGCTCGGTCCCCATGTTAGTGATGGTGGTCCGCTCGGGGACGGTCAGGGTCTCGACACCGGGGCCGGTGTATTCGAGCACCTTGCCGACGCCGCCCTTGACCGAGAGACGGCGGAGCAGCTCTAGGATGACGTCCTTGGCGGTGGCCCACTCGGGCAGCTCGCCTTCGAGTCGGACGTTGACGACCTCGGGCATCTCGATGTAGTAGGCGCCGCCACCCATGGCGACGGCCACGTCGAGGCCGCCCGAGCCGATTGCGAGCTCGCCCAGGCCGCCGGGGGTCGGCGTGTGGGAGTCGGAGCCGAGCATCGTCTTGCCGGGCGCGGCGAAGTTCTCCTTGTGGACGTTGTGACAGATACCGTTGCCCGGGCGCGAGAAGTGCGCGCCGAACGTGCCTGCGGCCGAACGCAGGAAGCGGTGGTCGTCCGTGTTCTTGAAGTCGAACTGGTAGGTCTGGTGGTCGCAGTACTGTGCGGCGAGTTCGGTCTGGACCTCTTCGAGGCCGAGGGCCTCGAACTGCAGCCAGACGAGCGTCCCCGTCGTGTCCTGTGTGAGCACCTGGTCGATCTCGATACCGATCTCCTCGCCGGGTGTAAGCTCCCCTTCGACGAGATGGTCGTCGAGAATTTTTTCCGTGAGCGTCTGTCCCATAACGTCCGACAATCGACGACGCGCGGGTATAAATCCCGCGTATCCCACCCTATTTGTCACCATCCCACAACCGCCGCACGTCGCTTTGCCACGTTCGGAACCGATTGGGGACTTCGGAACAGCAGCGTTTTCGCTGTGGCGGTGCCAGCGACGGTATGTTCAAGAGCGGGCAGTTCGTGGCCGACAGACTCGAAGCGCTCTCGGCGACACAGGTACAGCCAAACGGCGTCGACCTCCGACTGGGTGCGGTGTACGAGCAGGTCGAGCCCGGGCGCATCGGGCGCGAGGGCAAGACCGTCGGGGAGCGCCGGGAAATCGAGCCCGATGACGGCGTCTACACGCTGGAGACGGGCGGCTACATCGTCGAGTACGCGGACACGGTCGTCATCCCGGAGGGTCACGTCGGCTTCCTCTACCCCCGGTCGTCGCTGCTGCGCAACTCCTGTATGCTGGATACGGCGGTCTGGGACGCCGGCTACGAGGGTCGCGGCGAGGGGCTGCTGGAGGTCCACCATCCCATCGACATCGAATCGGGCGCGCGCATCGCCCAGCTCGTCCTCGCCGAGGCGGCCCACGAGGGGACCTACGAAGGGAGTTATCAGGGCGAGAATCTGGAGTGAGCGAGCTGCTTCCCTCCGCTCAGCACCTCGGAGCGGAACGGCGGGCAGCGGGAGCCGCGTCGGTGTCGCGAGACCGACCGACGGCGGCGCCAAAGACCACCCGGTGACCGCGGGAGCCGCAGTTCTACCGCGCACCAGTCGCGTAAATTTAAGCGGTCCCACCGAGTACGGCCGATGGGTGGTGGTGTGACGAGCCACGCGTGTCTGCCGCGCCCGGGATTTGGGCCGCGCCAGAGCGCCGAACGCCGGCGGCGTTTGCCAGAGTTTTATATAAGTTGCAGTCGCAATCTGTTACGTGATAGTCACATTTCACATAGAGACAGGGTTCCTTCGAGAGGCCGCGGGGCGAGTCCCCGACGGCGCACTCTCGATACAGCGTCTCCACAGTGTCGATGGCGGCTGTCGGACCACCGTCTGGGTCGACGTGGCCGACCGAGACGCCATCGACGCGGCGCTGGCCGACGACGGCACCGCCGGTCCGGTGTCGCATTTGGGTCCCGAGGCAGAGGGTCACTGGTACGTCGTCAAGACGGTGGACGAACCGCTCGAAGCCATGAGCCGCGGGCTGCTCACGGCCGACGGAATGCTGGTCCGGGCGGACCTGATAGACGACGAGTGGGTCGTTCAGGCGCGGTTCCCCGACCGCAGCTCATTGCTCACGTTCCGTGAGGACCTCGTCGCCGACGGCTTCGACGTAGAGGTAAAGCGGATGCGCGAGGACGACGACGAAGCGTCGACCCAGTTCGGCGTGACCGACCCACAGCGGGAAGTCCTCCTGCTCGCGCTGGAGCGGGGGTACTACACCGTGCCGCGGAACGCGTCGCTCTCGGACCTCGCGGACAACCTCGGTATCTCCAGCCAGGCGGCCTCGGAACGGCTCCGTCGCGGGACACAGACGCTCGTCGCGAACACGCTCGCCGCGCCCGCCCGGCCCTCTATCGGCTCACGACAGCACTGAGACGACTGCCGCCCCGCCGAGTGGCGCCGGCCCAGCCGTAGCGACTGCTGGACGCCACTGCGGGGTGGTTTCACGTTCTGAAACCGCTCGTACGTCGTTATGTGAGTTGTGGGTGTACATCTGCACATGAAATCGGAGAACGGAACAGTGTACATGATACGGGGCCACGACGAGGACGAGTGGGTCAGCCCCGAACCCGCCGAGGCCGTCATCACCGAGGCGCTGTTCGACGCGACGGCGCTCACGGACGACGATATCGACTACATCGGCAGCTACGTCGACGCCGCGAGGCTGCGCGCGGTCGTCGGCGAGGGCGACGAGGAGACGATAACGTTCGACGTCGAGGGCAACGAAGTCACCGTGACCGCCGGCGGCGACGTGACCGTGGCGTAGCGGCCATCCAGTAGCGATATATCTCCCGGCGCAGTCGCCCCATCTGTGACACGAGTCGCACTCATCGCACACGACGACAAGAAGTCGACGATGATAGATCTCGTACAGGAGTACGAGGCGGTTCTCTCGTCGTTCGACCTCGTCGCGACTGGGACGACCGGCCAGCGTATCATGGCAGAGGCTGACCTCGACGTCGAGCGCAAGGAGAGCGGCCCCGTCGGCGGTGACACGCAGATCGGCGCGGAGGTCGTCGAGGGACGTCTCGACGGCATCGTCTTCCTGCAGGACCCGATGACGGCCCAGCCCCACGAACCCGACATCGGGGCGCTGATGCGTATCTGCAATGTCCACGACGTCCCGCTCGCGACCTGTCGTTCGGCGGGCGAGTACGTCGTTCGGGGGCTCGCTCGCGACGAGGAGACGCGCCGTCAGTCGGCGTAATCGGGTCGCTGTTCGTACGCCACCGGGTCGCGTTCGCCCAGTCGCTGGAACGCGGCCAGCCGGAACGCACAGGCGTCACAGGTCCCGCAGGCGGGCTGGTCGCTGCGGTAACAGCTCCACGTGTCTTCGTAGGGCACCCCCAGTTCCAGCCCGCGCTCGGCGATGTCGGTCTTCGACCACTCGACGAATGGCGCGACGAGTTCGATGTCGGTGTCGGGTTTCGTCCCCACGTCGACCACGGTCTGGAACGCCTCGAAGAAGGCGGGCCGGCAGTCCGGATACCCGGAGAAGTCCTCGCTGTGGGCGCCGATGAAGACGGCTCCACAGTCGTTCGCCTCGGCGTAGGAGACGGCCATCGACAGCAGGTTCGCGTTCCGGAAGGGGACGTAGGAGGTGGGTATCTCGTCGCTGTCGACGTCGGCGTCCGCGACGGCCATCTCGTCGTCGGTGAGCGAGGAGCCGCCTATCTGCTGGAGGTGGCTCGTCTCGACGTGACAGAAATCGGCCGCCTCGACGTGGTCGGCGAGCGCCGTCGCACACTCGGACTCGCGCTGTGCCGTGTTCTGGCCGTAGCTCGTGTGGAGGAGATACAGCTGGTCGTAGCCGCGGGACTGTGCCTCGTAGGCCGCCGTGGCGCTGTCCATGCCGCCCGAGGCGAGCACGACAGCGCGGGTGTCGTTGGTAGTCATCGTCGTCTCAGGTGCCCGGCGCGTCGTTCCAGAGGTCCACGTGGAGCCGGGGGGTGTAGCGGTAGCCGTACTCCAGGGCCAGGTCCGCGACGACGCGGCGGGTCTCCGTTAGCTGCTCGCGGGTCTGTCCTTCCGGCATCAGCAACACGCTGTCGTCCGGCACCGGGGCGTCGGCCGCGTCGCGCACGCGGGCGACCGCATCCTCGATTTCGCCCATGTCGTCGGGCCCCGTGACGACGAACTTCAGCTGCGTGTCGTAGCGTTCGACGAACTCGGCCAGCACGTCCACGTCGAGCCGGCGTGCCTCGTGGCGGTCGGCCCACTCGCCGTCGCCCTTCGGGTCCCGCTCCGCGGTCGGGGTGCTCGATTCGAGTTTGGGGCTCACGCTCGCCAGGTCGATGGGCGCGTCGACGGCGATGGTGCCGTTGGTCTCGACGGTGGTGTGGTACCCCCGGTCGGCCAGCGCCTCCAGGAGGGCGACGCTGGCGTCGTGGACCAGCGGTTCGCCGCCGGTCAACACGACGTGGTCGGCGTCGTATTCGTCGACGGCCGCCAGGACGTCGTCGACGCTGTACCAGTCGCCGGTCGGCTCCCAGGAGGTGTGATAGGAGTCACAGAACCAACACCGCAAGTTACAGCCGCTCGTTCGGACGAAGACGCTGGGAACGCCCGCCAGACGGCCCTCGCCCTGCAGCGAGCGGAACAGCTCGTTGATCGGGAGGTCGCCCTCGCTCGCCTCGGCGCTCCGGCCGACGGCCTCTGCCAGCCCGTCGGTGTCGCTCGCGACCGGCATCAGCGCGTACAGAGCTCGCTCGTCTCCCGTACCGTGACACGGATGTCGGAGACGGTGTCGGGGAGTCGGTCGGCCAGTCGCTGTTCGAGCACCACGGCCATCACCTCGGCTGTCGGCGGCTGCTCCAGCACCACGAGCGCGTCGCCGTCGCCGCTTTCCCTGAAGGCCTCGACGAGCGGGTCGCCCGCTTCCAGCAGAAAACGGTGGTCCCACTCGTCGATGACCGCGGTGACCTCGCCCTTGTCGACGACCCACCCGTCGGCGGTGAGCTCGCCGGTGAGTTCGACGGTGACCTCGTAGTTGTGGCCGTGCGGGCGCGAGCACTTCCCGTCGTGGTGCATGAGCCGGTGACCCGTCGAGATGCGGATGGGCCGGTCGCCGCCGACGACGAGCTCGCGCTCGCCCGCCGCCGCGACCGGGTCTTCCGAGTTCGATATTCGCTGGGGCATATCCTGTGATTATCCGACGCTGGCATAAGTCGTTCGGCAGGTCGACACCGTGTGTCGACGGCACAAACGATAGGACGCTGCAGTCCGCAGGGACGTGTATGACCCGAGACGCCGTCGAGCAGGGGTTCGAGCGGTATCTCGCCGACCTCGTCGACGAGACCTACCACGCCTTCGACGTGGCGGCCGTGCTGCGGGGCTCGCGTAGCGGCCGCTCCCGCGCCGTGAGCAAACTGCTCAAGAACAGCCGACCTCTAGAGCGCCACGTCGTCCGCCCGAAGCTCCGGGAGTACCAGCGGACCATCCTCCGGCAGTTCGACCCCGTGCTCGACTACGCCGCCGACGCCGACGCCTCCTTCGAGGCGTACGCCGACGAAGTGCTGGCCCGGGACCTCTACTGGGACTCGCTCCGGCAGGAGGTCCGCGGGGAGCGACGCGAGGCGATTCGGGAGCGGCTGCTCGCCCGCCAGCACGCCTTCGGTGACGCCCTCGCGCCGCTCGTCGCGGCCGACAGCGACGACTTCTTCGAGGCCGTCGTTGCGGCCTACGACCGCGAGCCGGCCCTCGCCATGGTCGAGGAGCATTTCGTGTTCAGCACGCCGCTCCGGGAAGAGCGGGACGCCTTCGCCTTCGAACTGGAGATAGACCCCGGCGACGTCCTCGGCGTGCTCGCCCGGGCGCTCCCGACGCTGGAGGTGGAGTTCACCGACGAGGCGCTGCGGTCGATGCGCCGGGCGGAAAAGCAGGTCCTCCCGCAGGCGAAGTCCGACATTGAGCGGGCCTACGAGGGGTGACTACCCGACGGCCTCGAACGCCTGTGCGACCAGTTCCGGATTGTAGGTCCAGACGCCCTGATATTTCCCGCCCTCGGTCTCTCTGGCGATGAGCGCGCAGTTCTGGGCCCCGCTCGCCCCGTCGTCGAACAGGACGAACCAGTAGCGGTCCAGGTCGCTGTCCGGGTCAGTGTGGACCGTCACGGGTGTGTCATCAAGCGGGGCTCCCGAAACGCCCCCGGGCACGTAGACGTCGATATCGATGTCGGTGGCCGACAGCTCGCGGTAGACGTCGGTCTGGGCCTCGAAGGCGTCCGCCCGCTGGAACCCGGCGCGGAGGCGGCCACGCCCGGTGCGCCACGCCCGGTCCTCGAGCTCGCGGGAAGTGGCGAGCAGCTGTCGACGGTCCAGCGAGACGAAGACGGTGTCGTCGAGCAACTCGTACACCGCCCGGTGTTTCGGGGCGAGCGCGTCGAGGTTCTGGGGCCGACGAATCGGCGGCGAGATGAACTCCAGCAGGTCGGGCAGCGACATCGCGCCCTGGAACTCCCCGCCGTCCCGAATGATGACGAAGGATTCGCTGCTGATCGACGGGAGCCGCCGGTGGTCGATAGTGAGGTTCCGCGTCGCCAGCACCTCCGCGAGGTCGGTGCCGGTGTCGTCGGGCGCGTAGACGATGACCTGTTTCTCTCGGCCGGAGATGTCCGATAAGATCTCCCCGAAGCTCATGAGCGGGGGCCGTCCCCCGCGGTCACCTCCTCGTACTCGCCTGCGAACGTCACTAGCTCTTCGACCGGCTCCGGGTACGAGACGCGCTCTACCTCCCCGTCCTCGTAGGTGATGAGGTCCGCGTCGGCGAGCAGCGGCAGATGTGCGTGTACGAGTTCGATCTTGACTTTCGCCCACTCGTCGGGCCCGACGGGGCCGTCAGTCGTGGTCTGCCAGCCGGCGAGGATATCCGTGAGTTCGTCGAGCGACATCGCCGACTGGGCCGGCAGCGCCGTCAGGAGGTGGCGGCGCTTGCGGTTTGCCAGCGCTCTAAAGAGGTCGTCGGGCGGCGGATAGCTGCTATCGCTTTCCGAGATGGAGAGAGTGAGGCCGGTCGTTCGTTCTTCAGAGGGAGTCATTTGTTGGTCGTCTCTATCTTGGCCTACGCAACTAATATATGTTGCTCAAGAATCACTACTATGTTACAGCCGTGCTTGCAGCAGTTGGTCTCGCCCAGTTCACCACTCCAATCCACCCGTCCGGGACGGCCGCGAGATGTTCGGATTTTTAACTAAACGGCGCGTGCAACGGGGGACATCGGCGAGTTTCGCCAGACTCTCGTCGACCCCGTGCTGTGCGCGACCGGTTCGCGTCCCACTCCACCAGCTCGGCTCCTGTGGTGACAGGGCGGGTGGCGAGGGATTCGAACCGAGCGGAGACATTCCGGGTCGCTCGCTCCGCTCGCGTCCCGGGCTGTGACTCCCCGGGTTCGAATCCTCGCTGCCGGTTGGCTCGACGGGTCGCGTTGCTCTCCGTCTCACTGCACGGGCGGCGAGGGATTCGAACCCCCGACCATCTGGTCCGGAACCAGGCGTTCTGTCCACTGAACTAGCCGCCCTCACCGAACGTAGTCGCGACAGACAGATGAAAATTTCCCAGCTACGGCGATTCGCTCGTCTCCAAGGTGAACTCCTGTGTCGGGTAGGCGACACAGGTGAGACAGTAGCCCTCCTCCATGTCGTCGTCCATCAGCGAGTCGTTCTGGCTGTGGCGGACGTACTCCTCGGCCGGGCCGTCGGTAACCTGGCCGGCACAGGAGATACACTGGCCCTCGCGGCAGGCGTAGGGGAGGTCCCAGCCCTCCTCTTCGCCGGCGTCGAGCAGCGTCTCGTTGTTGGCGACCTCGATGGTCTCGCCCTCTTTCGCGAACTCGATTTCGTAGTACTCGACCTCGTCGTCGGCGATGTCGTCGGGGTCGAAGCCGGCTTCCTCTTCCTCCTCCTCGGACTCGCCGAGCTCGCCCTCGGCCTCGCCGGCCGGAATCGCCGCTGCGCCGCCGCCACCGATACCGCGGTTGTACGGCTCCGGGAACTCCGTCTCCGGCACCGTCGCGGCGCGCTGTTCGAGGACCTCCTGTGAGATGTCCTCCGGTGCCTCCCAGCCGGTCCCCTTCGCGTAGTGTAAGGCTACGACGATGAGGGTAAGCGTGAGCCCGGAGAGGACGCCTACGAGTGATACCATGTGCGACGCTTTGGAGTACTGATTTAATTAGCTGTTGTTTTTTCGGTCGTGTCGTCGGCCGACGGTGAATCCGGACGCTGACCGAAACGCTTTATTTCGACCACTCAGTTCGGTATTTATGGGGTTCAGAGAGCAGTGGTCCGGTCTCGGTACGGGTGTGAAGATTCTTATCGGGCTCGGACTGCTCGCCGTGATAATTCCGCTTTTGCTCATCCTCGCGGCGGTCGTCGCCTCGTTCGTCCTCGGGTTCGGTGACGGTGGGGCCGCGTCCGCGCCACAGGCGAGCTGGGAGTTCGATTACACAGCGACGAACGCGTCCTCGGGCGAACTGGCCATCACGCACGATGGCGGCGACTCAGTCGACGCATCACGTCTCACCATCGAAGTCGACTACGCGCAACATCAGTGGCAAGACGGGGATGGAACCGTCACAGAGGGGGACAGTACGACCGTCGAGGCCGGGCCCAACGATGCGGTCACGCTGCTGTGGGAACGAAACGATGAGACGCGAATCATGGCGACATACGGCCCGTGACCCTCGGATGTGACGCCGACGATTGCTCACTCCCTGCGGGGGACCTCGTGGCGACCGAAGCCGTAGCGTAGCCGGTTCGCGAGCCGCCGGGAGAAGCGGCCGTCGTCGGCCCGCGAGCCGAAGCGTTCGCCCAGCGCCTGGTAGATGAGCGGCACCGGGACCTCCTGTTCGAGAGCCTCCTGGACGGTCCAGGTTCCCGTCGAGCCGCCCTCGACGCGGTCGGCGACGGTGCCCAGGCTGTTCCCCTCCTCGCGGAACGCCTCCTCACACAGCTCCAGCAGCCACGACCGGATGACGGCGCCGTTGTTCCACGTTCGCGCGACGGCTTCGAGGTCGAGGTCGTAGCGGCCGTTGGCCAGCAGCTCGAACCCCTCGCCGTAGGTCTGCATCAGCGCGTACTCGACGCCGTTGTGGACCATCTTCACGTAGTGGCCAGAGCCCGCCGGGCCCATGCGGTCGTGACCGTCGGGTCCCGTGGCGACGGCGTCGAAGACGGGGACGAGTTCGTCGTAGGCCCACTGCTTGCCGCCGACCATCAGCGAGAAGCCGGACTCGGCGCTCGCGGGACCGCCGGAGGTCCCACAGTCCAGATAGGTCGCGTCGGTCCTGGCCGCGCGGCGGACCGAGTCCTCGAAGTGGGAGTTCCCCCCGTCGACGACGATGTCGTCGCCCTCGACGTGCCCGTCGAGTTCGGAAAGCGCCGCGTCGACGGGGTCGCCAGCGGGGACCATCAGCCAGATGCGTTTCTCGCCCGACAGCGACTGCGCGACGTCGGGAATGGACTCCGCCGGGCGAGCGCCCGCGTCGGCGGCGTCTGCGACCGCTTCCTCGTCGATATCGAAGACGACTACCTCGTGGCCCGCGGCGAGCACGCGGTCGACGACGATACGCCCCATGCGTCCGAGTCCGATGACGCCAAGTTCCATACGTCAGGCTCAGTGAGCGGGCAGGTAGGGGTTGCGGTTCGGACCGTCGCGGGACTCCCTACCCGATAGTCAACATCTCGTACCCATCGTCGGCCAGCTCCGCGACCGACGGGGCGTGTTCCGTCTCGTCGCTGAGGAGGTCGATGCCCGACCGCTCACAGGAGTCGACGACGTCGAACGCGTTCGCACAGTAGCCACAGGCGCCGGCGAGCAGCCCCCGCTGTTCTATCTGTTCCCAGTCGTAGCTGAAGGGGAGGTCGGGGTTCTCCTCGAACGCCGAGGGCCACTTGGTCGCCTGCCCGTCGAGGAACACCTGGACCTCGTAGCCGGCGTCGTCGAACTCCAGCGCGTAGTTGAAGCCGTTGTTGGCGACTGGGGCGTCCTCGGGGCCCGCGCTCAGCAGTATCGCGTACCTGTTCTCCGTCTCCGCGGTGGCGTCCGAGCCACCGACAAGTGCGTCGAGCAGTCCCATGTATACTCATGGTATGATTGTCGAGGGTTCGGATAAGCGATTGCCAGATTTACCCCCAATTCTGTTCCGTCTTGCCGGCTGTGCGTCCGTTCGGTTCCGCGAGGTGCCCGGACTCTCGAAGCCCGGCCGCGCGGTCGCCGCTGGGCGGTACCCTTTCCACCCCAGCCACCCTCCCCACGCCCATGGACGACCGGATACGCGACCACGCACGCACGCTCGTCGAGTGGAGCGCTCGCATCGAGGCCGGCGACGACGTCGTCGTCGAGGTCGGAGAGGGCGCACACGACCTGGGCGTCGCCGTCGCCGAGCGACTCGGCGAGACGGGCGCGAACCTGCTCGCGACCTACCGCTCGCCCGAACTCCAGCGGGCCTATCTCCGGGCGGGCGACGGCGAGTTCGAGACGGACCCCGACTACGAACTGGCGCTGTACGAGCGGGCGGACAGCGTCCTGATTCTCAAGGGGTCGAACAACACCGCGGGGAGTGCCGACGTGCCGGGCGGGCGCCGGCAGGCCCACTCGAAGGCGCGCCAGGCCATCCGCGAGGCGCGGCTGGACACCGACTGGGTCTCCACTCAGCACCCGACGCGGGCGATGGCCCAGCAGGCCGGGATGGCCTACGCGGCGTATCAGGACTTCGTCTACGACGCGACGCTGCGGGACTGGGAATCGCTGGCCGAGGAGCAGGCCCGGTTGAAGGGTATCCTCGACGACGGCGAGACGGTCCGCATCCGCGCCGACGGCACCGACCTCACGCTCGACATCGGCGGGCGCACGGCGGTCAACTCCGCGGCCAGCGTCGCCTACGACTCCCACAACCTCCCCTCGGGCGAGGTCTTTACCGCTCCGGCCGACACCGCCGGCGTCGTCACGTTCGACGTGCCGATGACGATACAGGGCCAGCGGGTCCGGGACGTGAAACTGACGTTCAAGGACGGCGTCGTCGTCGACTTCTCGGCCGAGCAGGGCGCGGGCGTCGTCGAGGAGGTCATCGAGACCGACGGGGGATCACGACGGCTGGGCGAGCTCGGCATCGGCATGAACCGCGGCGTCGACCGTATCACCGACAACATCCTCTTCGACGAGAAGATGGGCGGCACCGTCCACCTCGCGCTGGGTCGCGCGTACGACGCCTGCCTGCCCGCGGGGGTGTCCGGCAACGAGAGCGCGGTCCACGAGGACCTCATCACGACGATGGGCGAGGGGTCGCTACTGGAGGTCGACGGGGAGACGGTGCAGGAAGACGGCCGATTCGTCTGGGAGTGAACGAACCCTTCGGGTTCGCGAACATCGCGGGACGCCGGCGTCCCGCGGAAGTGAGCAATCGCTTTGCGATTGCGAACACCGATGGCGAATCCATCGGAAGTGAGCGAACCAACTCCAGTTACCGGGAATATGCCGCCCGCTGTGTGGCGCAGCCACTCGGGAGTCAGTCGTCTCGTCCGCGAAAGGGGTGGGGGGTGGGGGGTGGTGGCACCCAAAGTGGGTGCACCCGGAGCTTCGACAGTGGTAGTAAAGAAGTTTCCGGCCGACGGCTGTCGGTTTCGCGCTTCGGGTGACGGCCGGTCCGGCGGCGATAACACCTATGTGCCGGCGACGCATACCTCCCACCGTGACGACGGTGTCGTCGGACGGGGCAGACAGCGCCACCGACCTTCGGATTCGCACGGCCGAACGGGCCGACCTGCTCGGGATTCACCGCATCGAGCAGGCGGTGTTCCCACAGCCGTGGCCGTTCTCGGCCCTCGAGAGCTATCTGGGCGAGGCGGGCTTTCTCGTCGCCACGACCGACGCCGACGACGGGCCGCGAGTCGTCGGCTACGTCATCGCCGACACGGTGCCCAACCACGGGACGCCGCTGGGCCACGTCAAGGACCTCGCTGTCCGGCCCGACCACCGGCGCGAGGGCGTCGCGACGGCGCTGCTGAAGCGGGCCCTCGCGCTGCTCGAATCGGTCGGCGCGGAGTCGGCCAAGCTCGAAGTGCGGGCGGACAACGAGGGCGCGCGACGGCTCTACCGCCACTTCGGTTTCGAGCACCGCAAGACCATCCCGAACTACTACAGCAACGGCGAGGACGCGCTGGTGATGGTCCGGTCGCTGCCGAATCCGACCTGATTATACGGCTCGGGCGCCTCCGCTCACGTACAATGGGCTATGCCTGTCCCGTCTGTGCGGAGCCACAGGCCGACGCGACCCACCTCGCGAACCACCTCGCCTTCACCGCGCTGACCGGCGGCGCCGACCACGAGGCGTGGCTGGACGACAACGTCGACGAGTGGGACCAGCTCGGCGAGTCCGAACTGTCCGAAATCGTCGTCGAGCACGCCGACGAGACGGAGTTCCCGCAGGTGTTCGAGGAGAGCGGCACCCACGACCACGCCGACGACCTGCCGCCGGGGGCTCGGAGCCGGCCCGACACGGGGTCGATGAGCGACGACGACGCGGCCGTCCTCGAAGCGGCCCGCGAGCTCACGAGGGAGATGCTGTCGGAGTCGGCGGACGACGACGAAGGCGAAACCGAGTAGTCCCGCGAGCCGCTATCGCCCCCCATGGATACCGAGGGGCAGTTCTCGCCGACGACAGTCGCCGCGGCGCGTGACCGCTACGATGCGCTGGGGTCGACCGCACAGGTCGTCGTCAAAGAGGTGGCCAAAGCCATGGGCCTTTCCGCCGAGGAGTACCGCGAGCGGGTGACCGGCGAGGTCGTCGAGACCGCCCGCGACGCCCTGTTCGCGGAGTCGCTGTCGGTGACTGTCGGCAGTCACGAGGAGTTCGAGACCTGGCGCGAGGACACCGACCACGCCGTCGAGGTCATCGGTTCGGAGCACGTGGACAACGTCGTCTGGCACGCGCCCGAATTCGCCGACGACGCCGTCGCCGCCACTTTCCAGTCCGAACGGGACGCGGCCGTCGGCACCCTCCGCCGGCAGGCGTTCGGCCGTCTCTACAGCGAGGTCGTCTGATGCGTCCGGTCACCCGGAACTTCCTGCTGGCCATGGGCGTCCTCGCCGTCCTACTGCTGGCGCTTGGCGCCCTGCCGAGCTACCTCAAGAGCGGTGATCCCTACTACATGACCGCGACGCCAGTGGGCGACGTCGCCAACAGCTCCGCCGGAAACGACACGACCGCGAACGGCACCGCCGGGACCGCGACTGCCGTGACCGAGACCGGGGCGAACGGGAGCATCGACGCAGCGGCCCTCTCGGACCAGCGCTACCCCTACACGACCGGGGCGCTGGACAACGCGACCGCGAACACGTCGGGCCGGTCCGACCCCTACTGGCGGGGTCCCGTCGGCGTCAAGGGCGCCTTCACTCACTCGCCGTTCGACGAGTACGACTCGCTCGCCCAGTCGCGCCCGGACGCGGTCGACGGCGAGGGCGTTCGCGTCCGTAGCGACGGAACCGTTTACCGGCTGGCGGTGACACAGCAACCATGAGCCGCGACCCGACCCACGAGTGGCCCGTTCTCGAATCGGTCGCCGAGTACGAGACCGGCTGGTACACCGGCGGCTACGACCGCGTGCGCCAGCCCGACGGCTCGGAGAAGGACTACTACTGGGCGGAACTCCCCGACGCCGTCGTCGTGGTCGCCCGCACCGGCGACGAACTCGTCCTGGTCGACCAGTACCGCCCGACCATCCGCGAGCAGTGTCTGGAACTCCCCGCCGGCATCGTCGAGGACGGCGAGTCCTACACCACCGCCGGTGCCCGGGAACTCCGCGAGGAGACCGGCTTCGAGCCCGCCGGCGTCTCCCTGCTGGAGGAGTTCGACTGCGCGACCGGCGTGCTCCGGCACCGACGGGGCATCGTCTTCGCCGAGGGGCTCACTCCGACGGACCGGGAACTCGACGACAACGAGTTCCTCTCGGTGACGACGGTCCCCGTCGAAGACGCGCTCGACGTCGCCCGACGCGAACCCGCCAACGACGCCACCATCGAGGGGATTTTGCTCGCACAGGCCGACGGACTGCTCTGAGTCGTTGTCCGCCGATACCCGGCTGCACCGACGGTTCCGGACCGGCCCGACACGGTTCGCGGACTCCGGTGCCGATTTATCTCTCGACGGCCACGAACGGGTATGGACGGCGAAATCGGGAACGAGGAGATGCACGAACTGGTCGAGGCCGAGGACGCGCACGTCATCGACATCCGCTCGCCGGCGGCGTTCCAGCGGGGCCACATCCCCGGGAGCGAGAACGTCCCGCTCCCTTCGCTGGTCGACACCGTCGAGCGCTTCGAGGGCGCCGACCGGGTGGTCACGGTCTGTCCCAAGGGGAAATCCAGCGTACAGGCGGCCCGGCTCATCGCGTCCTACGAGGGGTTCGACGGTCGCGTCGAGAGCTTCGAGCCGGGGCTGTCGGGCTGGGAGGGGCCCATCGAGGACGGCGGCGAAGCGGCCACTGACGGGGCGGGCGACGAAGGCCCCGACGCGCCGTTCTGACTCCCGAGGTCACAGTAGGCTATTGGGGGTCGTTTCGTCTGCGTCAGTTCGCCGCCGAGTGACACTGCTGTCCCGCGGTTCTCCACGCGATACGTTCGGGTTCGGGAACTACCGGAGCTCGCTCAGCCGGCCGCCGAGTACCTCGCGGACGGCGCCGGCGTCGCCGCCGATACGAACGACCTGATAACCGTCGTCGACGGCCGCCTGAGCCGCCATCGGGTCGTTCTGGATGCGGCCGATGGGGACCTCGGCGTCGAGACAGGCCCCGCGGGTCCGTTCGATGGCGTCCTCGACGGCCTCGCTGTTGTCCGCCAGCGGGTCGCCCGCCGAGAGCGACATCGAGAGGTCGGCCGGCCCGACGAAGGCGAATCCCAGCCGCGGGACGGCGAGGATCTCCTCGACGTGCTCGACGGCGGTGGCGTTCTCTATCATCGTTCCGACCAGTATCTCGCTGTCCTCGCCGCCGACGAAGCTGTCGACGTAGCCCGCCCAGGTGCCCGACCGGCCGACGCCGACGCCCCGGTCGCCGACGTCGCCGTCGTAGGCGAAGTAGGCCGCCTCGACCGCCGGGCGCAGGTCGGCCGCCGTCTCGATGCGGGGCAGGAGGACGGTCCGGACACCGGCGTCGAGCACCTTCCTGACGAGCGCCGGGTCGGGTTTGGGGAGGCGGACGAGCAGTTCGATGTCGGCGGTTTCCGCGGCGCGGGTCAGCTCCGCGACGGCGGTGCTGTCGTAGGGGCTCGGGCCGGCGTGCTCGAAGTCCAGCCAGACGAAGTCCAGCCCGATATCGCCCAGTATCTCGATGACCGTCGGCGAGAACGTCGCGGCGCTCGCCCCGAACACCGTCTCACCGCGTTCGAGCGCGTGCCGGAGCGCGTTCTCGGTCCTCACGGCGGCCACGCTCCCGTCCCGGCCGGGACCGCCCGACGGCGAACTGGTGTGGACTCGCCGTAGCAGTCCGGGCCCGACTCGGAACCGCGTGGCGGTCGAAGCGTGCGCCGACTACGTGTCATGGTACTACGTATCACGGTGGCGGGACTTAAATTGTTGGCCACTCAACTATTCTCCCGCCGACCACACGGCCACCTCTAGGGAAGCCGGAGCGGCAGTGACGGGGGGAATCGGACCCGCAGTGGTGGGATGTCGCCGCGCACACGACCGGCTGGACCGACGCCTCCCAAACGGTAATGTCCGTGTCACCGATAGTGAAGGTACACCATGGAGACAGCGAACACGCTCGCCACGGACCTCGTCGTCATCGGTGCCGGCCCGGGCGGCTATACAGCGGCGATCCGGGGCGCACAGCGGGGCCTCGACGTCGTGCTGGTCGAGCGCGAGACCGTCGGCGGCGTCTGTGTCAACCACGGCTGCATCCCGGCCAAGTCGCTCATCCACGCGGCCGGCTTCCAGAAAGACATCCGGCAGTGGAACGACATCGGCATCGAGACGGGGGAGGTGACGGTCGATTTCCAGGCGGTTCAGGAGTGGAAGAACGAGGTCGTCCGCCGGCTGGACGAGGACATCCTGGCGGCGCTGGACCAGCACGACGTGACGCTGCTCGACGGGACCGCCCGCTTTCGCGATTCGACGACGGTCGTCGTCGACGGCGAGACGGGCGACCGGACCGTGACCTTCGACCACGCCGTCGTCGCGACCGGCTCCCAGCCCCTCGAAATCCCGGGGCTGGAGTTCGACCGGGACGGCGTCATCTCCTCGCGGGACCTCCTTCAGGTCGAGACGGTGCCCGACGAGATAATCGTCGTCGGCGGGGGGTACATCGGGATGGAGGCCGTCACGAAGTTCGCCAAGTTCGGCTCGTCGGTCAGGGTCGTCGAGGCGCGCGACCGCGTGCTGGGGGCGTTCGAGCGGGAGGTCGTCGACGCCATCCAGGAGACCAGCGAGATGTACACCGACGGCATCTACACGTCGGCGCTGGCCAGAGGGGTCGAACACGAGGACGGCAAGCCGGTGCTCGTCGTCGACCACGAGGGCGAGGAACGCCGGTTCTCGGGTGACTACGTCGTCGTCGCGGCCGGCCGGGACACGGCGGCGGCCCGCGACCGCCTCGCGCTCGAACACACCGCTGTCGAGCTGAGCGACGACGGCTCCATCGCGACCGACGACCAGATGCGCACGACGGACGACCACATCTTCGCCGTCGGCGACGCCGCGGGCGAGCCGTTCCTGGCCCACGTCGCCTACCGGGAGGGGAAGGTCGCCGCCGCCGTCGCGGCGGGCGACGACGACAGCTTCGACACCCAATACGTCCCCGCGGTGATGTACACCGACCCGGAGGTCGCGGTGGTCGGGCTCAGCGAGGCCGCGGCCCGGGAGGCACACGACACGATACAGGTCGGGCGGGTCCCGATGGCGACCTCGGGACGGGCGCTCTCGGCCAACAAACCGGCCGGCCACGTCAAGGTCGTCGCGGACGGCGAGGGGACGCTGCTCGGCGCACAGGTCGTCGGCGCGCGGGCGTCCGACACGGTCGCCGAGGCCACTCTCGCGCTGGAACTGGACGCGTCGCTCGACGACATCCGGACCACGCTGCACGGCCATCCGACCTTCCCCGAAGCGCTGGCGGACGCCGCCGACGACGCGGTCGGCGAATCCATCCACTCCCACTAGCGAGGCGCGTGCGTCTCCCGGATTCGCCCTGACTCGTCCAGCCAGCGACCCGGTTCACTCCTCCGGTCTTTGCCACTTGGTAGCACATCCAAAACAGCTATAGACACATCGACGGATTATCAGTTCATGTCGCAAACAGGAACTGAGACAGTTCGAATCGGGCTGAACGGTTTCGGACGCATCGGCCGCACCGTCTTCCGCGCGGCGCTCGAAGACGACCGGGTCGAAATCGTCGGTATCAACGACGTCATGGACGACGAGGAGATCGCCTACCTCGCGAAGTACGACACGGTCATGGGGACTCTCGACGGCGTCGAACTCCGCGACGGCGAACTGACCGTCGACCCGGCCGACTTCTCCGCGCCGCTGTACGGTGAAACGTCGCCGGCGGACCTCCCGTGGGACGACCGCGATGTCGACGTCGCCTTCGAGTGTACCGGCATCTTCCGGACCCGGGACGACGCGGCCCAGTATCTCGACGCCGGTGCCGACAAGGTGGTCATCTCCGCGCCACCGAAAGGCGAGGAGCCGGTCAAACAGATAGTGTACGGCGTCAACGAGGACGAGTACGACGGCGAGGAGATCGTCTCGAACGCCTCCTGTACGACGAACTCCGTCACGCCGGTCGTGAAGGTGCTCGACGACCAGTTCGGCATCGAGTTCGGCCAGCTCACCACCGTCCACGCCTACACCGGGTCCCAGAACCTCGTCGACGGCCCCAGCGGGAAGCCCCGTCGCCGCCGCGCGGCCGCCGAGAACATCATTCCCACGAGCACCGGCGCCGCGAAGGCGGTCACCGAGGTCCTCCCGCAACTGGCGGGGAAACTCGACGGGATGGCCATCCGCGTCCCGGTTCCGGCGGGCTCGGTCACCGAACTCATCGTGAACCTCGAGGCAGACGTGACCGCGGGCGACGTGAACGCGGCGTTCCGCGAGGCGGCCGACGGCGACCTCGCGGGCGTGCTGGGCTACACCGACGAAGCGGTCGTCTCCTCGGACATCGTCGGGCTCCCGTTCTCGACGTACGTCGACCTCGACCTGACGAACGTGGTCGGCGGGATGACCAAGATATTCACGTGGTACGACAACGAGTACGGCTTCTCCAGCCGGATGCTCGACGTGGCGGTACACGTCGCCGAGGACTGAGACAGTCCCGCACTCCCGATGGGCGGACGCTACTCGCCGTGGCTGCGCCGGTGTATCGCGTCGTCGTAGATGACGCCCCGCTCGGCGTCCAGCGTCACCACGTCCCCCTCGACCGCGTTGTCGGAGACGGTGGCCGACGACACCATCGGAATCGACAGTTCGCGCGCGACCATCGCGGCGTAGCCGGTGGTGCCCTGGTGTGCGTCGACGATGCCGGCGACGTTCTCCACGTCGCCGGAGAACTCCCCGTCGAACCCTTCGGGGACGCCGAGTATCGCCCCCTCGGGCACGTCCCCGAGGTCGCCGTCGTCGACCCAGTGGAACGGGCCGGAGACGAGCCCCGAGACGACCGACTGTCCCCGGCCGACGGTCTCGGAGGCGACGTGGATTTTCAGCACGTTCGAGGTGTTGACGCCTTCGAGCTCGGTCATCATCCCCGAGAGGACGACGACCGTGTCGCCGCTCTCGGCCGCCCCCGTCTCCAGGGCCGACTGGACGGCGCTGTTGATGACGGCGCCCGCGCCCTCCGCGGTGTATGGAGTCGTCGCCGGCAAGATGCCCCACGAGAGGGTCAGCCGGCGGCGGACCACGTCGTTCGGCGTCGACGCCACCACCGGAATCGACGGCCGGAACTTCGCGGCTTTCAGCGCCGTGTAGCCGGATTCGCTGGCGACGACGATGGCCTCCGCGCCGATGTCGCGCGCGAGAAAGCGCGCCGACCGGGCCAGCGCGTCGGCCCGGGACTCGTCGGCGTCAGGGACGTGCTGTTCGAGGTTCTGGTCGTACTCCGGCGCGGACTCCACGTCGCTGACGATGTTGGCCATCGTCTCCACGACGCGGACCGGGTGGTTGCCCATGGCCGTCTCGCCCGAGAGCATCACGGCGTCGGTGCCGTCGAGCACCGCGTTGGCCACGTCCGAGGCCTCCGCCCGCGTGGGCCGGCGGGCCGTGGTCATCGAGTCCAGCATCTCTGTCGCGGTGATGACCGGGACGCCCGCGACGTTGCACTTGCGGATGATGCGTTTCTGTATCATCGGGACGTCTTCGAGGGGTAACTCCACGCCGAGGTCGCCCCGGGCGACCATCACACCGTAGGCCGCGTCGACGATGCTGTCGATGTTCTCGACGGCGATGTCGCGCTCTATCTTCGCGATGATGGGGATGTCCGCATCGAGGTCGGCCAGCGTCCGCTCTATCTCGCGGACGAACTCGCCGTCACGGACGAAACTCGCCGCGACGAAGTCCACCTCCTTCTCTGCCGCGACCTCCAGTTCGCGTCGGTCCTTCTCGGTGACGGTGGGCAGGCCCAGTTCGACGCCAGGGACGATGACGCCCTTCCGCCCGCCCAGCTTCCCGCCGTTCTCGACGGTCGCGGTGACCGTGCCGTCCGTGACCGACGCCACCGTCGCCGCGATGCGGGCGTCGTCGAGCAGTATCCGGTCCCCGGGCTCGACCGCGCTGATGTCGTGTGAGAGGCCGATCTCCTCGGGGGTCGCGTCGGTCCCGACGACGAACCTGACGGTCGAATCGGCCGCGAGCTGGATGGGCTCTTCCAGGGGCGCCGTCCGGACCTCGGGGCCGGGCAGGTCGTGCATCACCGCGACCGGGTGGGCGGTCGCTTCGTCGACCTTTCGGACCCGGTCGATGACGGTCCGCCGGTGTTCCGGCGTGCCGTGGCTCGCGTTCATGCGGGCGACGGACATCCCCGCCTCGGCCAGACCGGTCAGCGTCTCCACCGAGTCCGACGCCGGTCCGATGGTACAGACGATCTTCGCCGACCGCATCTCAGGCCCGCCCCTCGATTCGCAGCAGTTCGTTCAGCTTCGCCGTCCGCTCGCCGCCCACCGTGCCGGTCTTGATGAAGGGCGCGCCGACGCCGACCGCGAGGTGCGCGATGGTGGTGTCCTCGGTCTCGCCGCTCCGGTGGGAGACGACCGACTCGACGCCGTGGGCGGCGCCGCGCTCGATGGCGTCGACGGCGTCGGTCAGCGTCCCTATCTGGTTGGGCTTGATGAGGATGCTGTTGGCCGACCCCCGCTCGATACCCTCCTGCAGGCGGGCGACGTTGGTCACGAAGAGGTCGTCCCCGCAGACGAGCGTCTCCGACCCGACCTCGTCGGTCAGCTCGGCCCACTCGCCGAAGGCGTTCTCGTCGAGGGGGTCCTCGACGTAGCGCAGGTCGTACTCCCGGACCATCTCCGCGACGTAGTCGATCTGCTCGGCCGTCGACCTGGTGCGGTCGCCGTAGACGTAGTCGCCGTCCTCGTGGAGCTCCGAGGCGGCCACGTCAAGCCCGAACCCGATGTCGAAGCCGACCTCCTCGGCGACCGACGCGGTCGCCTCGTCGACGATTTCGAAGGCCCTGTCGTCCCCGATTGGCGGCGCCCACGCCCCCTCGTCGCCCTTGTTCGTCGGGACGTCCTCGGCCCGGAGCAGTTCCTTGATGTGGGCGTGGACCCGCGCGTTGGCGAGGACGGCGTCCTCGACCGACGGGGCGCCGACCGGCACCGAGAGGAACTCCTGGATGTCGGTCGCCTCCGCCGCGTGGGCGCCGCCGCCGATGACGTTGCCAAGCGGCGTGGGGGCGCTCCCGCGGAAGGTGCCGCCCAGATGCTGATACAGCGGGACGCCCACGCTGTCGGCGCCGGCCTTCGCCGCGGCCATGCTGATTGCGACGGCCGAGTTCGCGCCGATTTCGGAGAAGTTGTCGGTCCCGTCGGCGTCGTGGAGCGCGGCGTCGACCGCACGCTGGTCCGTGCTGTCGACCTCCCCTTCGAGCCGGGAGAGCGCGTGGTCCCGGGCCCGTGCGATGGCTTCCTGGGCCGGCAGCTCGATGGCCTCGTGCTCGCCGGTGCTCGCCCCGCTCGGGGCGGCCGCGCGGCCGAACCCGCCGTTCGTCGTCGACACGTCGGCCTCCACGGTAGTGTTCCCTCTCGAATCGAGTACGCGCCGCAGTCGAACGTCGGTGATGCGTGTCATATGTGGGGTAACGGTTCGAGAACGCCCACCGGCCCGAGGCGGGGCGCCGCGGCGGTTGTTACCAGTGGTGAAATTCTCGCCCGTTGTCACAACACTTCAGTCATCCAGATGAAAGGTGTTCCGGTGGACCGGCTCCGGCCGTTTCATGAAACCCGTCGCTGCCGGAAACACGGCGGTAAAACCGACAGATGGCGCGCAGACGGCCCCGGTACCGCCCGTTCGGCGACTGCTTTCCGGAAACGACCCGATGAGGCTTTTGTCGCTCCACGCGGAATCTCCCCGTATGATCCGTGATGCTCGTGTGCTGCGTGCCGGGTTCGTCCCACGCGAACTCGAGCATCGCGACGCCGAGGTCAACCACCTCTCCAGCGTGCTCCGGCCCATCACCGAGAGCGAACCGGCCGACACCGCCATCGTGACCGGCCCCAGCGGGACGGGCAAGAGCTGCGTCTCGCAGTTCGTCACCGAGCGCCTGCGCGAGGAGGCCCTGGACATCCGCGCCACCTACGTCAACTGCTGGCGCAACTACACCCGCTTTCGGACGCTGTACTCCATCCTCGACGACCTCGGCGAGACGCTCGACATCCATCGCCAGTCGACCCCGCACGACGAACTCGTCGACCGGCTCCAGCGGTACGACGGCCCCCGGACCGTCGTCATCCTCGACGAGGTCGACCAGCTCGACGAGCCCGGCGTCATCTACGACCTCCACAGCTTAGAGCAGTTCGCGCTTATCTGTATCGCCAACGAGGAGGCCACCCTGTTCAACCGGCTGGACGACCGGCTGGTCAGCCGGCTCCGGGCCAGCGAGCACGTCCGGATGGACCGCTATCACGACGGCCAGCTCGAAGACATCCTCGCGGCCCGCGTGAAGTGGGGGCTCGACCCTGACGCCGTCACCGACGCCCAGCTGTCCCGCATCGCCGACGCCGCGGCCGGCGACGCCCGCCTCGCCATCGGCATCCTCCGGACGGCGGCGAGCGCGGCCGACCGCGAGAACGCGACGCGGCTCACGGACGAGCGCATCGAGCGGGCGGCGACCGACGCCCGCGCGGAGATACAGCAGGCGAACCTCGACGCGCTCACGCCACACCAGCGGGTCGTCTACGACATCGTCGCCGACCGCGGCCCGCTCGGCCCGAGCGACATCCACGACCGCTACGCCGACGCGGTCGACGACCCCCGGACCACGCGGACCGTCCGCTCGTACCTCTCGAAGATGGTCCAGTACAACCTGCTGGAGGCCGACGGGCAGACACAGGACCGGCGCTACGAGGTCGTCCAGCGGGCCGACCCCTCGCCCAGCGAGTAGGCTCGGCGCTGCGGGCGGCGCTTTTGGCCCACCGCCGCTTCTGAAACCCGTCCGGAAACGTCGTCAGCCAGCGCGCCGCCCGCGAGCGCGCCGCAGCGACCGGTTCAGCCGGCTCCTGAAACTCCGGAACCGACACGCCGCGGCTTACGTGGCTCCTCGACATCGTTCCGTGCATGCCAAATCATGCTTCAGAGAACTCGACCGGTCGGCCGAGGCGTGGCACCGACTCGCTGGTCGACCGACAGCGCGACCGACCCAGTCTGCTCCCCGACCTCGACCCCGGCGTGACGCTGCTGGACGTCGACGGGGGACGGGGCGTCCCGGTCGTCCAGTCGCTCGTCCTCGACCGGCTGCTCACCTGTGCGGGACCGGCCTTCTGGGTCGACGCGCGGGGGTACGCCACGACGACGGCGCTGGCCCGACTGGCCCCGAGTCGCCGCCTGCTCGACCGCGTCCACGTCGCCCGCGGCTTCACGGCCTACCAGCACTACAGCGCGGTCCGGGACCTGCCGGGCGCTGTCAGCGACCACGTGACCACCGCTGCCGATTCCGCCGACCGCGCCGGACCGCTCCCGGCCGGGGACGCCGACGCGCCCACGCCGTCGCTCGTCGTCGCGCCGGCCGTCGACGCTTTCTACCGCGCGGACGACGCGCTCACTGACGCCCAATCCGAGACGCTACAGACCCGGACGCTCGCCGCGCTCGCCCGCTACGCCGACGGCTACGACGTACCGGTGCTGGTCACGCGCACGGCCGACGACGCGTTCGCCGCGCCCGTGGCCGCGGCGGCGGACCGCCGCCTCCGCTGTGAGCGCACGTCGATGGGCCCGCGCTTCGTCGGCGAGGAGTTCGAGACGCTCGTCTACCCCGTCGGCGACGGCAGCCACTACCAGACGACGCTGGCGTACTGGCGGGACATCCTCGCGACGCGTGCCCGGCGGGTCGGCGTCGAACCGACGCCCGCGCCGGCACGGGAGGCGAGCGCCGCTCCGACTGTCGACCCCATCGCCGACGCCTTCGCCGGCCCGGGAGGGCGGTGACCGTGGGCCGCACGAACCCCACCTTCCGGGACGCGCTGGGGGCCATCGAGGACCGCTGGCAGACCTACCGACGGGCGCTGCGCAGGCGCGACCAGCCCCGTTTCGACCGGCTCTTCGCCTACGCCCGGGCCCACGCCGACGCCGCCGGCCTCCTGAACCACGGGACGCCGCTGTTGCCGACGCTACTTTCGGTCGCCCTCGAACAGGAGCGGCGCCTCGACGACCACGCCGAGCGCCTCGACGCGCTGGAGGCCGCCCTCGACGACGAACTCCGAGCGGCGGCCCCGGACCGGTCGACGGCCGCGCCCGGCGACCGCTCGGATGTCCCGGCCGAGACAGGCGACGACAGCTGATGGCGTTCACCGTCGACTTCCTCGACGACGGCCGCGTCGTCGAGTGGACCGCGACCGCGAACGGCGCCGAGCCGACCGTCCGGACGGGCTACTCGCCGCGGTTCTACGTCGCCGCCCGGGAGCCCGAACTGGACGTGGACCTCGGCGCCGTCCGGTCGATGTACGCCCGCCACCCCGAGGTCGTCGGGACCGAGTTCGTCGAGCGCCGACCGGGCTTTCGCCGGGGCGACGAGCGCGTCCTCGCGGTCGACGCCGCCCACGTCGGCCGCGTCCGTTCGCTGGCGAGCCGGGCCCACCGGATCGACGGCCACCCCGTCGGCGACCTCGCGTGCTTCGACGTCGACCTCTCGCGGCAGTTCCGCTACTGCCTAGAGACCGGCGCGGACCCGACGCCGGCGACCGAGCTGACGACGCTTCGCCTCGCCGTCCCGCTGGCCGAAACCGCGGGCGAGACGTACGGCGAACTCGCTGTCGGCGACGACCGGGTCACCGGCGACCCCGAGGATATCCTCACAGCGGTTCAGACAGCCGTCGACGCCCGCGACCCGGACGTGCTCGTCTGCTCGACGGCCGACATCGTGCCGACGCTGTCGGAGATGGCCGCGGCGGCCGGGCTGGCCGACTTCTCGCTGTCCCGGTGGCCCGGCGTCGACTACCGGCAACTCGCCGGGGCGTCCACCTACGCCAGCTACGGCCGCGTCGGCCACTCGCCGGCCCGCTACAGCGTCCCCGGGCGGGCCGTCGTCGACGAGTCGAACACGTTCTTCTACGGCGAGACGAACCTGGCCGGCGTGCTGGACCTGGTCTCGCGGTCACAGAAGCCGCTCCAGGAGACGGCGTGGGCCTCCATCGGCAACGTCCTCACGGCCATCCAGATACGCGAGGCCCACGACCGGGGCGTGCTGGTCCCCTGGCACTCCTGGCGCCACGAGCTGTTCAAGCCCATGGGGACGCTCCACGACGCCGACCGCGGCGGCTTCGTCTTCGCTCCCGAGGTCGGCGTCCACGAGGACGTCCACGAACTGGACTTCTCGTCGCTCTACCCCAACATCATCTGTACGCGCAACGTCTCACCCGACGTGGTCCGCTGTGACTGCCATCACGACCGCGAGGACGTCCCGGAACTCGGCTACGCCGTCTGTGACGACCGCGGCTATCTCGTCGACGTGCTCCGGCCCCTCGTCGACGCCCGCGACGAGCTCAAGGCCGACATCCGGCGCGAACGGGCGCGCGACGACCCCGACGACGACCGTATCGCCGAGCTGGAAGGGCGCTCCGGCGCGCTGAAGTGGATTCTCGTCGCCTGCTTCGGCTATCAGGGCTTCTCCAACGCGAAGTTCGGCCGCATCGAGTGCCACGAGGCCATCAACGCCTACGCCCGCGAGATACTGCTGACCGCCAAGGAACGCCTCGAAGCCGGCGGCTGGCGCGTCGTCCACGGCATCGTCGACTCCGTCTGGGTGACGCCCGCCCCCGACGCCGCCGCGCGGACCGACCTCGAATCGCTCGCCGGCGAGATAACCGACACCGTCGGCGTCCGCCTCGAACACGAGGCCCGCTACGACTGGGTCGCCTTCGTCCCACAGCGAAACAGCGACGCCGGCGCGCTGACGAAGTACTTCGGGAGCGTCGCGGGGTCGGACACGTTCAAATACCGCGGTATCGAGGCCCGCCAGCGGTCCACGCCGCCCTTCGTCGCCGATGTCCAGCGGGACTGCATCGAGCGCTTCGACGCGACCCGGGACCCCGAGGCCGTCCTCGACCGGCTCGCCCGGGCCTGCGCGACGCTCCGGGCCGGCGACGTGGCCGCCGAGCGCCTCGTCGAGCGCAACCGCGTCTCCAGACCCCTCGAAGCGTACACGCAGTCGACGACCAACGTCGCGGCGCTGGAACGCGCCCGCGACCAGGGCCTGTCGGTCCATCCCGGCCAGTCGGTCGCGTACGTCGTCGTCGACGACGGCAAATCCTCCCGCGACCGCGTCGCGCTGGCCCACGAAGACATCGACCGCTACGACGCGGACTACTACGCCACCCAGCTCGTCCGGGCCGTCGAGAGCGTCCTCTCGCCGCTGGGCTGGGACCGGGCGGACATCCGGCAGGCACTCGCCGGGACGCGGGACGGCGACCTGCGCCGCTACAGCTGACACTGTCCGGTCGAACTCGTCATACGGGGCTCAGCGGGGGTAACTGCTCGTCATCGCCACCACGACCAAATAAATCGTCGTCGCTGAAAAGTTCGTCTATTAACGAGGGGCTGTTACCGAGATGCAAGACCTACGGCGGTACCGTCTTCAGTGTGAGACGACCTACGGCGCGATAGGGGCGTCACTGTCGGTATCGAGCCCGTGCAACGGGACATCACCGGAGAACTCGAATTCGTCGTACCAGACCGTCGGTCGTTTTGCTCGCCCCTCGTCTTCCAGCTCGATGAGCCCGTAGTCGGCGAGTTCGTGAACGTTTTCGGTTACTTCCGGTGGATGTCGATCGACGATACGTGCGAGCTCGCGGATGCTCGCGGGCTCGTATTCCACGATGGCTTCGAGCAGTTCGAGATTCGTGGGTCGGAAGATACGGCCGAACGTTGCGAGGCTCTCGATGCTGAGTCGGGACGGGTTCGGGTCCACCGCTTCGCCGTCGTCGATGGATGCGAGCCTCTCCTCGAGGCCGGTGCGGTTGGGGCGCGTGCCGATCGTGATGTGGAGCGTTTGGGTCATGGATGGTGTAGTGATGTGGTTGGCTACCATTCGATGCGTTTCTCGGGCGGGAGTGCAGCACGCCACACCTGATAGAGTGGTTGGAGGCCTTCGTATTCGATTTCGAACACCTGTCCCGCGATATGCAGTTCGTGTGGACCGTGATGGTTGTCGAAGCGGATGATGGGCTCGCCAGCGCCGGCTTCGCCGTAGTGGAAGGCGTACTTGACACCCTCGGGATACTGGTCGGAGTCGGGCACATCGAGGACGCGTATCCGGACGACAGTTCCGTCGTCATAGGCTTGAATTTCATCTTCCAACACCTCGACATCGTCTCCCATCGATGGTTGTTAGTCTGTATCCTAACAACATGAGTGTTAGGGTATAAACTAACAGTGTAGAGACGAACGGCCCGTCGGTCAAATCGTGATTTGGTCAATATCGTGTCTGTGTTGACCGAATCCAGTAGCTCGAGATAGAGCACTCTCGATTCTGCATGCGCCGTATAATTCAGCAAGGTTGAAGAGCCATACACTGACTACGGGTTCCAAAAATCTCGCCCCATAATCAGTGAGGACGACTAATCCCAAACCGCTCGCTGATCTATTAATAGAAAACAGGGCTCAGCGGGGGTAAATGCTCGTCATCGCCACCCGCATTCTGTAGCAGCCCGGGGCTGAAAAGCAGTCCGTTCCCGGAGTGGTATCCACTACGTAGTTTATACCTCGCTGCATAGCCTCGGACAGTGTCCGAGCTAACGAAACAGACCTCCACTGGCGTCGGCGCGGGGACCGACGTGTTCCCTCGTACACGACTGAACTGATACCATCGATATCGGTTTGGACTGCAATAGTCGAGATTTAGCACTACGACAATCCCAATTTTCAGAAAGATATTGTCATACTCTCTCTCAAGTGCGATTGCAGTTCTAATAATATGCAGAAATTTTTAATCAGATCGGGTTCAAGCATGCGCAATGAGAGACGGATACGATCTCCCTTCAACTGCACCCGGGCAGTACATGCCACTCCGGACCGATGAGCATCTATCGAAGGCGTACTTCCCGGATAAACTTCCTCCGACACTGGAACTATCGGATGCTGTTGTTGCGGAAGTCTCGAGAGCGATGTGGTCCCTCGGTCGGCTAGAGGGGCTCGGCAGCGAGATCGACAATCCTGGCGCTGTGTTCAGTTCGTTTGTCTACAAGGAGGCTGAGCAGTCGTCCCAGGTGGAAGGGACAGCTGTGACTGTGTTTGATCTCTACCGATACGATGTCGACGAACTCCAGATTCGAGAGGCAGTCGAGAGTGACCACGAAGCCGATGTGAGAGAAGCTCGAAACTATATCACCGCTCTCGACGATGCTATTTCGTTTCTCCAGACCGCCGGGATCGAACGGCAGAGCATCACGACGGAACTCATCAAGTCGCTTCATGAGCAGTTACTGATTAAAGGAAGATCAGATGACGACGAACCACTGCCTGGCGAGTTTCGACCGGGATATACCGCGATAGAAGAGGAGGGACCGCACGGAATCGGGAAGCAGATTCGGTTCGTTCCTCCGAAGCCAGATATGGTTCCGGGGCTGATAGACGATTTAGAGCGTTTCGTTCAGCAGGGTTCTGATTGGCCCGATCTAGTCGATATCGCAATCACACATTATCAGTTCGAAACAATCCATCCGTTCAAAGACGGTAACGGACGGGTGGGACGACTGCTCGTGGTCCTCATGCTCGTCTCGAGTGGATTACTCCATTACCCAATGCTCTATCTCAGTTCGTATATCGAACGACACCGAACTGAGTATGCCGATCGATTGCTTGCTGTGAGTGAAGAGGGTGCCTGGGATGAATGGCTCCAGTTCTTTCTCCGGGGAATCCGCGAGCAGGCAGAAGAGGCGTTCGTCCGAGCAAAGCTGCTCGTCGACAAGCGAAAAGAGTACGAGTCCCGATATTCGGACGCAGCGAAATCTGTCCGTCGCCTCTCCCTCGCACTGTTCGAAGATCCATATTTTACTGTCCGAGAAGCTAGCGAACGAATCGACGTTGTCTATCAGACGGCAAACAACGCTATCGAAACACTCGAAACAGACGGTGTTGTGGAAGAAATAACCGGAAACGATCAGAACCGCGTCTTCAGAGCTGCTGAAATCATGGATATCGTCGAACGGCCTGCGAACCAACTTCCCGAGTCCGGCGTACTTGTCGATGTCGAGCAAGCGTGGAAGCTACCCGAGCGATAAGAGCATCTATTAATAGAAACTGGGTCTCAGCGGGGGAGCCACGGTTTCTGCTACTAGATGTCTCTGGTCGTCTGTGAGAGTGGTGGCTCAGTTTACGTTATCTTCACAAGGGGCTCTGCGGGGGTAACATTTCGTCATTGCCACCACGCCGGTGTAGACGACTCTCGGTGAAAAACTCGTTTATTGCCGGACGGGCGAGGAGACCGGATAGCTATCCCGGCGAGCGGCCCGGACGGTCGCCAGCTGCCAACGCCACAGTCTGATTTATACGTCGTTGCGTATACTCGGACAGTGTCCGAGCTGACGAGACGGCACACGGCGGCCCGACGGCCCGTCCATTCAGTCGGTTGCTCGGGAGACTGCCTGTATGCGGGGCCTGCGCGCCCGCTCAGAAATTAATAAAGAAGAGAGTAGAATAAGAGGATTTAATAGAAATAGATTTAGAGTTAATAATATGGAGTACACCAGACGCCGAATGCTGGCCGCCACCGCAGGTCTCGCCGGTCTCGGAGCCGTCGCTGGCTGTTCCGGCGGCTCCGGGCAATCGAACGCCGCCGCCGTCCAGTCCTCGTTTTTCGTCTTCGGCGACATCGCCGACAACGTCGCCGGGGACAGCGCGACCACCGACCTGCTCGTGCCTCTCGGACAGCACGGCCACGGCTGGGAGCCCGGGCCGCGCGTCCGCGAGAACATCTACGACGCGTCGCTGTTCGTCCACGGGATGGCGGGGTTCCAGCCGTGGGCCGACGATATCCTCGCCGACCTGTCGGCCGACGGGGCCGAGGTGACGCCCGTCGACGCGAGCGCCGACGTCTCGCTGCTCGAATTCGGGGCGGGCGGCCACGACGAGCACGAGGGGGAACACCACGACGAGCACGGGACCGACAGCCACGACGACCACGGGACCGACAGCCACGACGAGCACGGGACCGACAGCCACGACGACCACGGGACCGACAGCCACGACGACCACGGGACCGACAGCCACGACGACCACGGGACCGACAGCCACGACGACCACGGGACCGACAGCCACGACGACCACGGGACCGAGACACACGATGGCCACGAAGAGACTCACGAAGGCGAGGACGGCGATCACGACCACGGGTCGATGGACCCCCACTTCTGGATGGACCCGCGCCGCGTCGCGACCGCCGTCGGCACCGTCGAACAGGCGATGGCGGACCTCGACGGCGACAACGCGGACAGCTACGCCGCCAACGCCGAGGCGTTTCGGAACCGGCTGACCGACCTCGACGAGCGCATCGAGTCGCGTCTCGCCGACGCGTCGAAGGACGTCCTCCTGGTCGCCGGCCACGACGCCTTCGGCTATCTCGCCGAGCGCTACGGCGTCCGCGTCGAGGCGCTGACCGACGCCTCGCCCGACGACCGGCCGACCCCGAGCGACATCGAACGGGCCCAGATGGCCATCGACGAGCACGGGCTCTCCTACATCTGTGCCGACCCGCTGGAGTCCCAGACGGCGGCCGACCAGCTCGTCGCGGAGACCGACGCCGAGGCCGTGCTCCCGCTGACGGCGATGCCCGGGCTGCGGGAGTCGTGGGCCGAGTCGGACTGGGGGTACGTCGACGTGATGGAGCAGGTGAACCTGCCGACGTTGACGGAGGCACTCGGGGCCCGATGACCGTCGCCGAACTCGACGCGGTCACGTTCGCCTACGGCGACCGGCCCGTCGTCGAGGACGTCTCGATGAGCGTTCCCGCGGGTGCCTTCCTCGGCCTCGTCGGGCCGAACGGCTCGGGAAAGACGACGCTGCTGGAGCTGCTGGTCGGGCTCCGGCGGCCGGACAGCGGTTCGGTGACGCTGTTTGGCGAGCCGGCCCACCGCTTTGCGGACGGCGAGCGCCTCGGTTACGTCGCACAGGACGCGACGGCGGCGGCCGGCGACATGCCCGTCACGGTGCGAGAAGCGGTGCGGATGGGCCGGTATCCGCGTCGGGCGTTCCGCCCCTTCCGCGACGAGGACCGGGACGCGATAGCGGCCGCGCTCGACCGCGTGGACATCCGGGACCTCGCCGACCGCCGGGTCGGGCGGCTCTCGGGCGGCCAGCGCCAGCGGGTGTTCATCGCCCGCGCGCTGGCGGCCGAGGCGGACCTGCTCGCGCTCGACGAACCGACCGTCGGCGTCGACGCCGACTCCCGCGAGGCGTTCTACGACCTGCTCCACGAGCTCAACGACGAGGGGCTCACCGTCGTCCTCATCGAGCACGACATCGGTGTCGTCACCACGCACGCGACCGAAATCGCCTGTCTCAACCGGGAGCTGTTCTTCCACGGCGACCCCGAGACGTTCGTCGAGACCGACGCGCTGGCCGACGCCTACGGCCCCGACCAGGGCGTCCTCCACCACGGGCACTGACGATGGCGGCACTCACGCTCCTGTGGTTGTTCGCCCCGCTCGACTGGGTTCTGGACGACGTGTGGGGTACCCTGCTGGACGCGCTGGCCGGCGCGACCGGCGTCCGGATGCTCGGCTACCCGTTCATGCAGCGGGCCTACCTGGCGGCCGTCTGCATCGCCATCATCGGCCCGCTCGTGGGAAGCTTCCTCGTCCACCGTGAGATGGCGATGATCGGCGACACGCTGGCCCACGCGGCCTTCGCCGGCGTCGCCGTCGGCCTGTTCGCCAACGCGACGCTGTCGCTGTCGGTGCCCCCGCTGGCGACGGCGCTGGTCGTCGCCGTCCTCGCGGCGCTGCTCGTTCAGGCGCTCGTCGACTACGCCGGCGCGTACACGGACACGTCGCTGGCCATCGTGCTGACGGGCGGGTTCGCCCTCGGGAGCGTGCTCGTCACCGCCACAGACGGGGGCATCGCCGTGGGTATCGGCGCCTATCTGTTCGGCTCGCTGGCGACGGTTTCGCGGGCGAGCACCGGTCTCCTGCTGGCGATGACGCTGCTGGTCGCCGCGGTGGTGACGGTCGCCTACCGCCCGCTGGCCTATGTCACCTTCGACGAGGTCGGCGCTCGCGCCGCCGGCCTCGCCGTCGGACGGTACAACCGACTGCTCGTCGTCCTCACGGCCGTCGTCGTCGTCGGGTCGATGCAGATAATGGGCGTCATCTTGGTCGCCGCGATGCTCGTGGTTCCGGTGGCCGCGGCGACCGCCGTGGGTGGGTTCAAACGCTCCGTCGTGGCGGCCGTCGCGGCAGGGCAGGCCGCGACGCTCACCGGGACCACGCTGTCGTACAGCTACGATATCGCCGCCGGCGGCGCCATCGCCCTCGTCGCTATCGGGCTCTTTGCCGCCGTTCGACTCGGGGTCACGCTCCGGTCCGGGTGACCGGCCGCCGGCTGCTCGGTCTGTGTATCCCGCGCCGACATTCGGGACCGTTCTATAGCTCTCCGTATCTGACTATAGCGGTATTTCCCCTCTCTATCTAGCATGACCGCTCATAGCCGGATATACCCCTATTATAAACGAGTTTAATACTCCTTGTGCCTGTTTCTGGTGATGACGCAGGACCCACAGCGGCTCTCAGACAGCATTTCACGGCGAAAGTTCATCGCGGCAACCGGTGTCGCCGGCGCAGGTGCGGTCGCCGGCTGTTCGACCGGGCAGAGCTCCGAGGGCACACCGTCGGACCAGACCGATACCCTGCAGTCCGGGGGCTCCTCGACGGTGTACCCCATCATGAACACCGCGGCGTCGTACTGGAGCGGTAACCGACCCGCCAGCGACACCGAGTACTGGCCGACGAGCGAGTACAACATCGACACGGACAAGAACCTCGCCGACTACTGGGCGGGCCTGTACGGCTTCGAGGCCGGCGAGAACGGTAACCCGCCGTTCCAGTTCACCGTCGGCCTGTCGCACTCGGGCACCGGCGTCGAGAAAGTCGAGAACGGGCAGTACGACATCGGGAACTCCAGCGGGAACGTAGAGGACGAGCTCCCGGACCGGGACTCCTACGACAAGTTCGTCGACCACGTCGTCGGCGTCGACGGCCAGCCGCTCGTGGTCTCCCAAGAAATCGCCGACGCTGGCGTCTCGAAGATCACCGGCCAGCAGCTGAAAGACATCTACAAAGACCGAATCAACAACTGGAGCGAACTCGGCGGGCCGGACAGGGAGATTCAGACGCTCGCCCGCGTCAAGGGGTCCGGTACCCGGACCTCCTTCGTCTCGAACGTCTTCGACAACCCCGAGGAGGACACCACCGTCGACAACCGCTACGGCCAGAACCAGCGCCTCGCGGATGCCATCGCGGGAGCCGACAACGCCATCAGCTACCTCGCGCTGGCGTTTATCAACACCGACGGGCTCGCCCCCATCGCCCTGGAGTGGGAGGGGACGACCTACTCCTACGAGGACGACCAGAACGGGCTGGACTCCGCGGACTACCCGCTCTCGCGTGACCTGCACTGCTACACCTGGGACGGCACCTCGAAGCAGGAGGCCGCCGTCATCAACATGGTCCTCTCGGACTTCGGGCAGGACACCTTCGTCGGCCCGAACAACTACTTCAAACTGGGCTCGCGCCGACAGCAGGAACAGCAGGACAAGCTGCCGGCACAGTCCTGACGTCGCGAGCACCGGTCGGCCGCTGTCACCTGATTTTCATACAACTACATGATCCAAGACGTACAGAAAAACGTTCGAGAGACACTGCTGGGACGGGACCGTGCGGACGGGTCGGCGGTCGCCGTCGGGGCGTCGGCGGCGCTGCTCGTCGCGACCGTCGCCGCCTTTCTCGTCCGGCCGGTCTTCGCGCTCCCGATGGTGGGGGCGTTCTGCTTCGTGACCGCGCTGGGCTGGCTCCGGTTCCAGGCGGAGATCGCCCGCTTCCTGACGCTCGTCGCCACGCTGCTGACGGTGCTGACGGTCGCGCTTATCACCGTCTTCCTGTTCGCGAGCGCGCTGCCGGCCGTCCGCGAGCACGGGCTCGGCCTGGTGTTGATACCCATCCAGGACGGACAGGTCCGGTGGTTCTTCTGGCTGGAGCGGGTGTTGCCGACCGGCACCACCTACTGGAACCCCCTCTCCGGTGCGTACTCGCTGATACCGATGATATGGGCGACGGTCGTCGTCACCGTCATCGCCGGCGCCGTCGCCGGCCCGCTCGGCATCTTCGGCGCGCTGTTCATCGCCGAAGTCGCCAGCGACGGGATGCGGGAGCTCATCAAACCCGGCGTCGAGGTGCTCGCGGGCATCCCCTCTATCGTCTACGGCTTTATCGGCTTCCAGTTGTTGAACAGCTTCATCCAGACCGCGTTCCTCGACGACGGAGCGAGCTTCCTCATCGCCGGCGTGGTCGTCGGCGTGATGGCCCTCCCGACGGTGGTGTCGGTCGGCGAGGACGCCCTCTCCAGTGTCCCCGACGACATGGGCGACGGCTCCATCGCGATGGGCGCCACGCAGTGGCAGACGATGCAGAGCATCTCCATCCCGGCGGCCTTCTCGGGTATCTCGGCGGGCATCATCCTCGGGCTGGGTCGGGCCATCGGCGAGACGATGGCCGTCGCCGCCATCATGGCGTCGGGGACCCAGTTCGCGAACCCCCTGTTCGACATCTTCGACGCCAACGCGACGCTGACGAGCCTCATCGCCACGCAGTACGGTAGCGCCTCCGAGAGCACGAAGGCGGTGCTATTCGTCGCCGGCGTCATGCTGTTCGTCATCGTCGCCGGGATGAGCGTCGTCTCGCTGTTCATCGAGCGCCGCATGAAAGCCAAGCTCCGGGGGCAGACATGAGCGAGGCCTACGCCACCGAGAACAGTCTGGTCACCGCCGATTCGAGCGGCTACGACCGCGCGCTCGACGGCACCATCGCGCTCGGCATCGTCGGGTTCGGGCTGGCGCTCCTGGCGCTCATCGAACTCGTCGCCCTCGACAGTCGCGGCGCGGCGCTGGCCGAGACGCTCGCGACGCTGCTTTTCGTCGTCGCCGGCGGTATCGGCGCAGTCGGCCTGTCGTCGTGGGCGAACGTCACCCCCGTCGACTCACAGCGTGTCAGGGGCATCGCCGGCGGGCTGCTCGTCTGCCTGCTGGGGCTGACGGTGGCCGCGTACGTCGTCCCGGTCAATCTGGCGACGCTGCTGGGCGGCCTGCTGCTCGTCGAGGCCGTCGCGGTGGCCGCGGCGGGCGTCGCCTCGAAGCTGGGCCTCGTCGACACCGAGCCCGACGCCAGCGCGGGCCTGCTGGCCGGGGCCGTCTTCGGCTTTTTCGGACTCTCGCTCGGCGCCGTGCTGGGCGGGACGCTCGCGGGCTTCGACAGCTCGGTCTGGCTCGGCCTCACCCTGAGCGGGACGCGGCTCGGCGTTGCTGTGCCGCTGTGGATCGCCCCATCACTACTCGCCGGCGTCGGCCTGTTCGCGCTGAGCGTGGGTCCCCGGGAGGACCTCGGCTCGACGCTGCCGGCCACGCTCGTCGTCGGCGCGCTCGGTGCGACTATCGCCACGGCGACCATCGGCGTCGGCTGGCAGTGGGACCCGTCGTCGGTCTCTGGCGGGTTCACCGGCGGGGCCGTCATCCCCATCTTCCTCCTCTTCGGAACGCTGGTCGCCTCGTGGTCGGCCGCGAAGTGCCGGGCCGGCTTCGGCGCCCGCGGGCGCGAGTACGGCGCCTTCCTCGTCATCAACCTCAACGCCGTCCTGATGGTGGCTATCATGGCGACCATCGTCGTGTTCGTCACGGTCAAGGGCGTCGGCTTCGCCTTCCACGGCGCGACCGTCGGCTGGCTGTCGGCGCTCGTCTTGCTCTCGCCGGCCCTCGTGCTGGCCCTGCGGACGGCCCGGACGCCAGCCGGGAGCGAGGACTGGCACCGCGGCGCCCGACAGCTGTTCCGGCTGCTCCCGCTCACGGCGGTCGGCTCCGTCGCGGCGCTGCTCGCGTCGGTGCCCGTCACGGGCGAGGCGCTGGACTACGCCTACACCTACACGGTGGCACAGAACCGGGAGTCGGTCGTCCTCGACACGCAGGTCGCCGTCACGTCCGAGACGACCGTCGGCTCGCTGGTCCTCGTGTTCCCGGCGCTGTTCCTCTTTGCCTACTTCTACCGACAGTACGGCAGCCTCCGTGACGTGGGCTCCGAGCTCGACCGCGCCGAGGCGGTCCGCCGCCGGCTCCCGCTGGTCGTCGCCGCCGTCCTCGCGCTGACCGGCGCGCTCGCCTTCACCGGGTCGTCGCCGTTCGGCCTCCCGGTGGGGCTGGCTGTCGGTCTCGCCGTCGTCGGCGCCGGCTCTGTCGCCGTCGTCGGGCTCGCCGCGCTGCCGCTGGCCGGACTGCTCGTCGGTTCGGGCCCGCTCTCAGAGCGGGCCCTCGACCGGGCGCCGCTGTTTACCCTCGGCGTCTTCGGCGGGCTCGCACTGCTCACCACGGTCACCGTGTTACAGGGCCCGGCGATGGTCGCCCCCGCAGTGGTCGGGCGCGGTCTCGTCGCGCTCGCGGCGCTATTCGGCGCCGTCGCCTCCGTGGCGACCGCGGTGTTGCTCGCGTCCGCCAAGCGCGACACCGACGAGACGCTCACTCGCCGCCTGCTCGGCGAGGAACTGTCGCTGACTCTCGCGGCGGCGGCCGGCTACGTCGCCCTGCTCGGCGGCCACGTCGCGCTGACGAAACAGGACTTCGCGCTCGGCGTGACGGTCGCCAACGCCGGCTCGCTGTCGGTCCCGACGGCGATGCAGCCCTACATCCCGCTGGGGCCCGAACCCGGCGGCATCTTCCCGGCCATCGTCGGGACCGTCTGGCTGGTCGTGGGCGCGACGCTGTTTGCGGTGCCACTCGGCGTCGGCGCGGCCGTCTTCCTCACCGAGTACGCCGAGCAGGGCCGCCTGACGGCGGTCGTCGAGGTCGCGACCAACGCGCTCTGGTCGACGCCGTCTATCGTGTTCGGCCTGTTCGGAGCGACCTTCCTGATTCCCCGTATCGGCGGCGACGAGTCGCTCACGGCCGGGATGCTCGTGCTCGGCTTCATGCTGCTCCCGCTGGTGCTCATCACCTCCCGGGAGGCCATCAAGTCCGTCCCCGACGACTACCGCGACGCCAGCGCCGCGCTGGGCGTCAGCCAGTGGGAGACCATCCGCAGCGTCGTCCTGCCGGCGGCGATGCCCGGCGTCATCACCGGCGTCATCCTCGGCGTCGGCCGCATCGCCGGCGAGACGGCACCGCTGATTCTGGTGCTTGGCTCGTCGCCGAACTCGACGGCCGCCGTCGAGGTGCTCAAGGGGTTCCGGTTCACCACCGCACCGCCGTTCGTCGCCAACGAGGCGCTGCTGTCGTCCTCGGCGTCGCTGCCCACGCAGGTGTGGGCGGTCATCGCCGCCGGCGTCAGCGGCTCCCCGGCGAAAGGGTGGGCGACGGCGTTTATTCTGCTCGTCGTCGTCCTGACGTTCTACGCTGTCGGCATCACCGCGCGAACCTACTTCCGGAGAAAGCTGAACTATGAGTAACGCAATCAACGAGGACGACCAGAAGGCACAGACCGCCGCGGGCGGCGTCGACATCGACGCCGGTGGCGTCACGACCAGCGGCGAGAGCGAGGAGCGAATCCGCGAGGAGTGGACGGACTACGACTTCGCCGGCGAGGCGAAACTCAGCGTCTCCGACCTCGACGTCTGGTACGGCGACGACCACGCCCTGCAGGGCGTCTCGATGGACATCCCGGAGAACAGCGTGACCGCGCTCATCGGCCCGTCGGGCTGTGGCAAGTCCACGTTCCTGCGCTGTCTGAACCGCATGAACGACCGCATCAAGGCGGCCCGAATCGACGGCTCCGTCGAGCTGGAGGGCACCGAGATATACGACGCGAACGCGAACCTCGTCGAACTGCGCAAGCGCGTCGGCATGGTGTTCCAGTCCCCCAACCCGTTCCCGAAATCCATCCGGGAGAACATCTCGTACGGGCCGCGGAAACACGGCGACATCGAGAAGGGGCTGCTCGCCCGGCTGTTCGGCCGGGACGACACCGAGGCGGAGGCCGAACTCGTCGAGCGCTCGCTGCAGCAGGCGGCGCTGTGGGACGAGGTGAGCGACCGGCTGGACGACAACGCGCTCGGCCTGTCGGGCGGCCAGCAACAGCGGCTCTGTATCGCCCGCTGTCTGGCCGTCGACCCCGAGGTCATCCTGATGGACGAGCCCGCCTCGGCGCTCGACCCCATCGCCACCTCGAAGATAGAGGACCTGGTCGAGACTCTCTCCGAGGAGTACACGGTCGTCATCGTCACCCACAACATGCAGCAGGCGGCCCGCATCTCCGACCAGACGGCCGTCTTCCTCACCGGCGGGGAGCTGGTGGAGTTCGACGACACCGATAAGATCTTCGAGAACCCCGAGAGCCAGCGCGTCGAGGACTACATCACCGGGAAGTTCGGATGAGCGCGATGGAGACACGCAAGATACAGCAGGTCGGCGGCGGCACCTACACCGTCTCGCTCCCAAAGGAGTGGGCCACCGCGGCCGACATCGAACCGGGTGCCGTCGTCGCCCTCCACAGCCACATCGACGGCACGCTCGTCGTCCAGACCGGCGTCGACGAGGCCGACGCGACCGACCCGCTGGCGCTTTCGGTCGACGACGCCGACCCGGCGTGTCTCGAACGCACGTTGCGGGCGGCCTACGCGGCCGGCATCGACACGGTCGAACTCGACGCCCCCGACGGCATCGCCGACGAGACCCACCGGCTCGTTGAGGCGGTCACCAGAGAGCTGACCGGCGTCACCGTCACCGAATCGAACGAGCGGACGATACGGGTCCGGTCGCTGCTCGACGCCGAGGAGGTGTCGATAACGCAGTCGGTCCGACAGCTCCAGTTCGCCGCGCTGTCCACCCACCGGGACGCGACAGCCGCGCTCGCGTCGCCGACGACGGACGGGACGGCGGGACGTGACGGCCAGACCGAACGCATCGCCGCGATGGTCGACCACTACTTCGAGCGCGGTCTCGACTCCCTCTCCGTGATGGACGCGCTGGGACTCACGCGTCCGGAGCTGTTCGTCCGCTGGGTCACCGCCCGCGAACTCGAGCGGGTCGCCGATCACGCCGAGCGCATCGCGACCGTCGCCGGCCGCCTCGACGCGCCCGTCGAACGCGAGCTCGCCGCCGAGTTCGGCGAGCTAGCCGACCGGAGCCGGGGGCTGGTCCGGGACGCGGTCGCCGTCGTCCTCGACGCCGCCGACGCGGCCGCCGCCCGCCGGCTCCTCGGGGACGCCGACGAACTGTGTACCGACATCCGGGCGCTCGACCGCCGGCTCTTCGAGACCGAGGGCGTCGACTACCGGCTCACGCACGCGGTCGACGGACTCAGGCGGACGGCCGAGAGCGGCGGCGCTATCGCCGAAGTCGGCCTGCGGTCGCTGCTCCGGGAGCGGCGCTCGTCGGCGCCGCTGCACGTCGGGTCCGCCCAGTAATCCTCCGACGCGGCGCCGGCCGTCCCGGCCCAGCCGCTCTAGGGCGCTTCGTTCTCCAGCACCCCGACGAACCAGTTCAGGAGTCGGGACACCTCACACTGGGCCGGCACGCGGTAGTCGGCCGCGGTCGAGCGCTCCCCGACCAGCACGCCGAAATCCCCCGGACCGAGCACCCGGAACGCGTCCTCGTCGGTGGTGTCGTCGCCGACGTACACCGTCCGCCACGTCGCGGGCACCTCGTCGCGGAGCCACTCGACGATGGCCCCCTTGTGCCAGTCGACGGTCGGCTTGACCTCGACTATCATCTTGCCGCTGCCGGTCTTGAGCCCCTCGATGGGGTCGACGACGTCTTCGACGACGGCCGTCACGTCTTCGGCCGACGCGTCTTCTGCCCGCCGGTAGTGGACCGTCAGCGTCACCCCCTTGTCCTCCACCTCGACGCCCGGCATGTCCGACAGCCGGCGTTCGAGCTCGTCGCGCACGGCTTCGACGTCGTCCATCTTCGCCTCGGCCTCCGGATGGACCTCCCGCTCCCCGTCGACCGTGTATTCGAGGCCGTGGTTGCCGACGTAGCGGACTCCCTCCACGCCGACCCGGGGCCGGAGGTCGGCGAGCTGGCGGCCGCTGACGACGGCCACCATCGTGTCGGGGTGGGCGACGAGCTCCTCGACCGCCCGCCGGTTCGCCCGTGTTATCTCCGGCGCGTCCGGGTCGTCCTCGATGGGTGCGAGCGTCCCGTCGAAGTCGAGGGCGACCAGCAGGCCCGCCGCGTCCCCGAGCTGTCGGTCGATGCGGTAGACGTTCGCGACCGGGGTGTGTTGCTGGGCCGTCACGGTTGGCCCTCCATGGACAGGGTCGCTCCGGAGCCGGACGCGTCCCGGAGCGCCATCGCTGCCTTGAGATTCAGCGCCGTCCACGCGGCGAGGTCGTTCTCCGTGACCTGCCGGCGGAGGTGGCGCATCCGCGCGCGCCGCTCGGCCTCTGGCATGGTCAGTGCCTCTTCGATAGCGTCCGTGAACGCGCAGGTGTCCTGTGGTTTCACCATCACCGCGGCGTCGAGCAGACTGCCCGCGCCCGCCTGGTCGCTGAGGACGAGGACGCCGTCGTCGTCGACCTGGGCCGCGACGTACTCCTGTGCGACGAGGTTCATCCCGTCCCGAATGGGGCTAATGAGCGCGAGGTCGCTGTTGCGGTAGAGACCCGCCAGCGCCTCCTTCGAGATGTAGTCCCGGAAGGAGACGACCGGTGTCCAGTCGTCGGTGCCAAAGCGGTCGTTGACGCGCTCGACGCCCTCCTCGATACGCGCCTGGATGTCCTGATAGGCCCGTATCTGGGACCGGCTCTCGCTGCCGTTCTCGACGTACGTGAGTTCGCCGCGCCACTCCGGGTTCCGCTCCCAGAACTGCTCTAACGCCCGGAGGCGCTCGGGGATGCCCTTGCTGTAGTCCAGGCGGTCGACGCCGACGGCGACGGTGTCGGCGAGGTCGTACTCCGCCCGGAACTCGTCCCAGAACGCCGCCGCCTCCTCCGAGGCCGCCCGCTCGGCGATCTCGTCGGCCTGCACGCCCATCGGGAACTCGGTGACCTGTGTCGTCCGGCCGTCGTAGCTCACCGTCCCGGTCTCGTGGTCGACCACTGCGTCGTCGACGGCCGCCTCGACGCAGGCGAGGAAGTTCTCCCGGTATCTGGCGACGTGGAAGGCGAGCAGGTCGTTGCCCAGCAACCCTTCCAGAATCGCTTCGCCGTGTGGACAGCCCCGGAACGTGTCCCAGGCCGGCCACGGGATGTGCCAGAACTGCATCAGCAGGGTCTCGTCGTCCACCCGCTCGCGCGCGATAGCGGGAGCGAGCGCGAAGTGGTAGTCCTGGAACCAGACGATATCACCGGCCTCGGCGTGGTCCTCGACGGCCTCGACGAACCGCTCGTTGACCGTCCGGTAGCGCTCCCAGTAGGACTGCCACTCGTTGACCCTCGTCAGCGCCGAGTGACAGATGGGCCACAGCACCTGGTTGCTGAAGCCGTAGTAGTAGTCGTCGACCTCCTCGTCGGAGAGCCATATCCGCCGGAGCGTGTAACCGGGGTCTTCCGGGGGCGCCGCCACGCAGTCGTTCTCGTCGACCACTTCGCGGTCGGCGTCGCCGTCGCCCCAGGCGATCCACGTCCCGCCGACCGCCTGCATCACCGGGTCGAGCCCGGCTGTCAGTCCGCCAGCGTGTACCTCGACGGCGATGTCGTCCCCGTCGTAAGTATGGCTGTACGGCTGACGGTTCGAGACGACGACGAGCCCGCCGTCACCGATTGCCTCCGCCCAGTCGGTCGAGGACTCTCCCCCCCGGTCAGCGTCGTCTCCCGCACCGGTCGTGTTGTTGCTCATCTGACGTAAGATGTCGAGCCGAGCTGACATATACGAACGGCTTGCAGTCGCCACCTATGCGACAGAATCGACAGTACAGCTCTCGAAACGCCGGATATCTGGAGGCGGGCGGACAGCCCTTTCGATACAGTTTCGCGACGAGCGAAAACCACCGGTTTATCCCGGTGGTCGCTCAAATAGCCGCCAATGACCGTCCGCCACGAGGGACTGACTATCGACTGGCTCGGGTACGCCACGATACGCATCGCCGGCGAGGACCGCGTGGTGTACACCGACCCGGGCCGGTACGGCGTCCTCACGGGGGAGTGGGAGCCACACAGCGACGGCATCGGCCACCCGCCGGCGACGGACTACCGCGCCGAGGACGCGGACATCGTCTGTGTCACGCACGTCCACCACTACGACCCGGACGGTATCGAACGGGTCGCCAACGAGGACACCACAGTCGTCGCCTTCGAGGGAATCGACGGCCGCGACGTGGAGCGGGACCTCCCGTCCATCGTGGACCTCCCCTACGAGGTCCGGGAGGTCGACGCGAAGTCGAAAATCGACGTCGACGGGGTCCCCATCTGGACCTCGCCGGCGCACAACGAGCCCGACGGCGCCCACACGCTGCCCGACGGGACGCCCTACCACCCGGAGGGCTTTGGCTGTGGGTTCATGGTCGCGGTCGACGGCACCCGCGTCTACTACCCGGGCGACAGCGACGTGTTGCCGGGCCACCGCACCCTCGAAACGTCGGTGTTCTGTCCGCCCATCGGTCCGCGGGCGACGATGGACCGCCACGAGGCCGCCTCGCTCGCGGCCACCATCGAGCCGCGGCTCGTCATGCCGGTCCACTACAACACCTTCTCCAACCTCGAAGCGGACTCGCGGGCGTTCGCCGCCGACGTGGCCGAAGCGGGGATTCCCGTGGTCTTGGACGAGCGCTGACCACCGGCAGGGCTAATCGGCCGGCCCGTCCACTCCCGGTATGCCAATTGCCGACCTGACCCGGCCGATCGACTCCGGGATGCCGGTCTTTCCCGGCGACCCGCCCGTCTCCGTGGATGCCCACGCTACGATGGCGGCCGACGGCTACCGCGTCTCGGCGCTCTCCTGTGGCAGCCACACCGGCACCCACGTCGACGCGCCGAGCCACACCGAGGCCGACGGCCGGACGCTCGACGAGTTTCCGGTCTCGCGGTTCGTCCGCGAGGCCGTCCGCGTGGACCTGCGGGGCTGCGGGCCCCGCGAACCGATTCGGCCGGCCGACCTGCCGACGGTCGACGCCGGCGCGGTGGTCCTCCGGACCGGCTGGGACAGCCACTGGGGCGAGCCCCGCTATCTCGACCATCCCTATCTGACGCCGGCCGCGGCCCGTCACTGCGTCGACCACGGCTACGACGTGGCTACCGACGCGCTCAACGTCGACCCGACACCGACCGACGACCACCCGGCGGCGGGCGTCCCCGCACACGGCGAACTGCTCGGGAACGACCGGCTCATCGCGGAGAACCTGACGAACCTCGACGGGCTCCCCGAGCGGTTCGAGCTCTCGGTCCTGCCGATGCGGCTCGACGGCGACGGCGCACCGGTCCGCGCGGTCGCTCGCTGGGACTGAGCCTCGCCGTGTCGCCGTCCTCGCGCTCCCAGCGAACGCGTCGGCGACCGCTGACGGACCGTCGCCGGCCCTAGCCGTCCCACGCCGCCCACTCCCGGTGTGCGGCCGCGACGGCCGCGACCTCCGCCGTCGAGAGCCGGCCCTGTTCGGTGACCACGGCGGTGACGGCGTCGGCCGGCGTCACGTCGAAGGTCGGGTTCGCCACCCCGAGCTCGGCGTCGCCGTCGTACAGCTCGCCGGGGTCGCGGGGTTCGAGGTCGTAGGCGTCGGTCGCGGCGACCTTGTCGCTGGCCGCGACGACGAGACAGTCGATACCCGCCTCGGCCGCCGCCAGCGCCGCCCCGCAGGTGCCGACTTTGTTGACGACGCGCCCGTCCGGTAGCACGCGGTCGGCGCCGACGACCACCGCCCCGGCGTCCCACTCGTCCAGCTCGAAGGGCAGGGCCGCGTCGGTGGTCAGCGCCGCGTCGGTCACCGCCGACAGCGACTCGGCGACGCCGACGCCCTCGCCGCCGGGCCGTGATTCGGCCACCAGCACCGCCTCGGGGTCGGCGGTCCGAAGCGCCCGTTCGACGGTCCCCGACCGAGAGAGCGTCGCCACCCGGTCGGGCAGCGACTCGGCGGCCAGCCGCGCGGCCTCGCGGTCGGCGCCCACGGACTGTTCGATGGCCCCGCGGGCGGCCCGTTCGACAGCGCCGGCGGTCCCGTCGTCGCTCGCGGCCAGCAGCACGCGGTTGATGCGGTTCTCGACGACGGCCATCGAGGGTCGGGCGTCCCGGAGCCGGCGGGCCAGCGCCGCCAGCGACGGCCAGGTGTCGCCGTCCCGCTCGCCCGCTTCACGGCCGTCAGTTCGCCCCTCGACGGCCAGCGCGGCCTCGTCGCGCAGCGTTTCGAGCGCACGCAGGGAGAGCCACGCCGAGCCGTGCGCGCGGTCGTCCCGGAGCGTCGCGATTCGGGGTCGGACCCGGTCGTAGCTGGTCCACAGGCGAGGGACCGTCGCCCGGCGCAGTATCTCGGGCGGGTGGACCCACTCATGGTCGGCGGTCTCCTCGTTCGGCTCGACGGTCCGCGACTCGCAGTCGAAGAGGAACGGGTGGACCAGCCAGCGGCGCTCGCCGTCCTCGACCGGGAACGGTTCGCCTGACCGGACGGAGGAGACGGCCTCGGCCAGCCCGGTTTCCTCGGCGATTTCGGCCCGTGCGGCCGTCTCGACTCCCCGCTCACGACCGTCGTCGGTTCGCACGTGGCCGGCGACGCCGCCCCACCGTCCCCGATAGCTCCCGACGGCGTCGCTGCGTCGGAGCAGCAGTATCTCGCCGTCGTTGCGCAGGAAGCAGGTGACGACAGCGCGTTCGTCCATACCGTAGCGAGTGCCGGGGCGCCAATCAAGCTACGGGGCGAGGGCCCCCAGCAGCCGGTCGATCTCGTCGGCGGTGTTGAACGCGTGGACGGACGCCCTGACGGCCTCGGGGTGGGGGAGCGACCGGACGACGATACCCCGGTCGGCGAGGCGTGAGACGGTCGCTTCGGGGTCGTCGGCGGCGAACGTGACCAGTCCCGACTCGTATCCCTCGGGCGAGAGCAGCCGGTCGCCGAGCCCGTCTTTCAGCCGGTCCGTGAGGTGTTCGACGCGCGCCTCGACGGTCGCGAGCCCCACCGCCTCCATCGTCTCGATGGCCTCGGCCAGCGCGACGTAGGGCGCGGGCGAGGTGGTCCCGACCTCGAACCGGCGGGCGCCAGCGTGGTAGGCGTACTCCTCGGCGCCCATGTCCTCGACGCTCCGGTAGCCGATGCGAGTCTGGCGAAGCCGGGCGAGCGCGTCGGGGTCGGCGTACAGCATCCCGCCGCCCCACACGCCCAGCAGCCACTTGTGGCCCGCCGTCGCCACGAAGTCCGCGCCCCACTCGCGCACGTCGACGGGGTGTTGTCCGACCGACTGGACCGCGTCGACGAGCACCTGCGCCCCGCTGTCGTGGGCGATATCGACGACCTCGCCGACCGGCAGCTGTGTGCCGTGGCTCCACGTCAGCGAGCTCAACAGGACGAGCCGGGCCCCGTCGACGGCCGCTTTCACGTCGTCCATGTCGAGCCGCCCGGCCTCGGTTTCTATGACTCGGACCTCGATGTCGTGGGTGTCGACGAGTCGGTCCCACGGGAGCGTCCCGGCGGGGTGTTCGAGGTCGGTTCGGACGACCACGTCGCCGGGCTGCCAGTCGATGGACTGTGCGACGAGGTTGATGCCGTCGGCGGTGCTCCGGGTGAAAGCCACGTCCGGGGGTTGGGCGCCCAGATGCGACGCGACTACCTCGCGAGCGGCTTCGAGGGCGTCGAACGCGACGGTGTAGGGTCCGTCCGCCGCGGGGGCCTCGAAGGCGTGGTGTTCCAGGAAATCCGTCGCCGCCCTGACGACGTTGCGCGGGCTCGGCCCGCTTGCACCCGTGTTACAGTACGTACAGCGGTCCAGCGCGGGTATCGACGCGCGGAGCTCGGCAGGGTCCATATCCGTTTCAGGCGCACTGGGCCCTTCAGCCCTCTGCTGGAGCGGCCGGACTGACCGCCGCCCGCAGAGAATTAGATAGCTCTAATCTAATACTTTGATGAAAACTATTAATTAGTTCGGGTAGACTATACCACGCATGACGAACGACACGCGACAGTCGACGGACGGGCGGGGGCTCTCCCGCCGGCAGGCACTCGCCGCCGGCGGTGGGCTGCTCGCCGGCGGTCTCGCGGGCTGTCTCGGCGGGAGTGCGACGTCGAGCGGCCCGGTGGCAGTGGCCTCCTTCTTCAGTTTCTACGACTTCGGCCGCGAGATAGCCAGTGAGACGCCCCTGACCGTGGAGAACCTCGTCCCGACGGGGCTACACGGACACGGGTGGGAACCGAACGCCAGCGTCACGCGGGACATCATCGAGGCCGACGCGTTCGTTCACGTCGGCCCCGGGTTCCAGCCGTGGGCGGACCGCGCCATCCAGACTCTGCGGGACGACGACGTCGAGACGGCTCTCATCAACGTCCGCGAGGGCGTCGAACTGGTCGACCTGGCGGCGTCGCTCGACCCCGACGAGGAGGGGGTCGGCGACCAGCGGGGGAAGGACCCGCACTTCTGGCTCGACCCGCAGCGGGCCGAACAGTCGGTCGACAACATCACCGAGGGGTTCGTCGAACTGCTGCCCGACCACGAGGGCCGGTTCCGCGAGAACGCCAAGCGCTACAAGACGGACGTGCTCCAGCGTATCGACGACGACTACCGCGCTATCTTCGACGCCGCCGAGCGGGACGTGGTCCAGCTGGCCGCCCACAACGCCTTCCAGTACATCGGCGTCAGATACGGCGTGCAGATGCGCCCGATAGTGACGAATCTGGCCGCCAGCGGCGAGGTGACACCCGCCGACAGGCGGGAGGCCCAGGCGTTCATCCGCGAGAACGATATCCGCTACATCGCCAACGGCGTCTTCGAGTCCCGCCGGCCCGCGAAGGAACTGGTCGCCGCGACCCAGGTCGAGGCGTACTTCCCGGTGACCCCCTACGCCGGTGTCCGCGAGGACTGGGTCGCCCAGAACTGGGGGTACGAGGAGATAGCCGACAACATCAACATGCCCACGTTCGAGGTCGTCCTCGGCAACAAAGCGCCCGAAGACGCCGGACCCGACGGCTGGGCGGAGGAGTGGCGGAACTTCGAATGACGGGGACGAACACGGACCCCGTGGTCGCCCTCGACGGCGTCACCTTCGGCTACACGGCCACACCGGTCGTCGAGGACATCACGCTGGCAATCGAGACGGGCGAGTACGTGGCCATCGTCGGCCCGAACGGCTCCGGGAAGTCGACGCTGTTGCAGCTCATCCTCGGCCTGCGCCGGCCCGACACGGGGACGGCCCGGCTGTTCGGCGAGCCGGCCGTCGACTTCGACGACGGCGCCCGGCTGGGCTACGTCGCCCAGCACGCCAGCGCCGCGAAGTCGATGCCCATCACCGTCCGGGAAGTCGTCAAGATGGGGCGGTTCCCACACGTCGGCTTCGGCTGGCTCTCGCCGTCTGACTGGGCGGTCGTCGACGACGCTATCGACACCGTGGGCATGACCGCGTTCCGGGACCGCCGGGTGACACAGCTCTCGGGCGGCCAGCGCCAGCGGGCCTTCATCGCCCGCGCGCTGGCCAGCGAAGCCGACCTGCTGGTGCTCGACGAGCCGACCGTCGGGGTCGACGTCGAGTCCGTCGCCGGCTTCTACGACCTGCTCTCGTCGCTGCACGCGGAGGGTATCACTGTCCTGCTCATCGAGCACGACCTCGGTGCCGTCACCGAACACGCCGAGCGGGTCGTCTGTCTCAACCGCGAGGTATACTTCGACGGCTCGACCGACGAGTTCGTCGAGAGCGACGCGCTGGGCCGTGCCTTCGGAACCGCGGCGAGCCTCCTTGGAGGCGACAGATGAGCGCGCCCGTGTTGCAGACCGGGCCGCTCGACCTCCTCTTTGCGCCCTTCTACTGGCTGCTCGGGCTCTGGTCCCTGTTCATGTCGTGGCTCGCCGGCGTGACCGGACTCGAACTGCTCCGGTACGGCTTCATGCACCGGGCGATTCTCGTCGGCGTCTGCATCGGCGTGATGGCCCCCCTCATCGGGACCTTCCTCGTCCACCGCCAGCTCGCGCTCATCGGCGACGCGCTCGCACACACCGCCTTCGCCGGCGTCGCGGTCGGGCTCTTTCTCAACGCCGTCCTCGACCTCGGCGTCTCGCCGTATCTGACGGCGGTCGTCGTCGCGATGGTCGCGGCGCTGTGTATCGAGCTCATCACCGAGGCGACCGACGCCGACAACGACGTCTCGATGGCCATCGTCCTCTCGACCGGGTTCGCGCTCGGGACGACGCTCATCAGCCTCAACGCGGGCGGGCTGGCCGTCGGCGTCAACCAGTTCCTCTTTGGCAACCTCTCTACGGTCTCGGCCGAGAACGCGGCCATCCTGCTCGCGCTGTTTACGGTCATCGTCGGCGTCGTCGCCCTGACGCGCAACCAGCTCCTCTATGTCACCTTCGACGAGACGGCCGCCGCCGTCTCCGGGCTCCCGGTGCGCTGGTACAACCGGGTGACGGTGATGCTGACGGCGATGGTCGTCGTCGGCGCGATGCAGATCATGGGCGTCATCCTCGTCGCCGCCATGCTCGTCGTCCCCGTCGCCGGCGCGACGCAGGTCTCCCGGAGCTTCGGCGAGTCCATCATCGTCTCCGTCGTGCTGGCCGAACTGGCGGTGCTGCTGGGCATCGGCGTCGCGTACTACGCCGAAGCGACCGCGGGGGGCGTCATCGTCCTCGTGGCCGTCGCCATCTACGTCACCGCCGTCGGTGTCGGGAAGCTCCAGCACAGCGCCGCGGAGTCGACGGCCGCTGTCGCGGGCGCCCACGGCGCCGAGGACGCCGACGGGGACTGACAGCAGCGAGCGCTTTCGCAACGGCTTTGGCCGGACTCCCGAAATGCCGAGCCGACACGGGCGATGGAGTCCGCCCGCCCCAACTGCCGGGTCCCTCCTCACGGACGGGATTCGGCTGATGACTCCTGTCCCACCTGCCATGACCGAGTCACATCCACTACTGACGGTCGAAACAGTCGTGTTGATAGGTATCGGCGGGTTCGCCGGCTCGAACCTCCGGTACTTCGCCGGGTCGCTGGTCCCCGGCCTCCAGGGGACGCTTCTGGTCAACGCGCTGGGAAGCTTCGCGCTCGGTTTTCTGCTGTACGAGGCGATGCATCTGGGCGTGCTGGCGGACGAGACCAAGGTCGCGGCGACCACCGGCTTTCTCTCCTCGTTTACCACCTACAGCACGTTCGCCGTCGAGACGGTGCTGACGCCGGAGTGGGCGGTCGCGAACGTCGCCGCGAGTTACGCGCTGGGCTTTGGCGGGGTGCTCGCCGCGCGCCAGGCGGTCGCCGTCTTTGAACGGAGGGACCACCGATGGTGAGCGTCGAACCGGCCCACCTCGTCGGGACCGGCGGCGCTATCGGCGCTCTCTGTCGGCACTATCTCGGTTCGGCGGTCGATATCGAGGGGTTCCCGCTGGGGACACTCAGCGTCAACGTCGTCGGGAGCTTCGTCCTCGGTCTGGTCACCTTCGCCGGCCTCGACAGCGAACTCGTGTTGTTCGTCGGCACCGGGGCCTGCGGCTCCTTTACGACGTTCTCGTCCTTTTCGTTCGACACTGTCCACCTCTGGGAGTCGGGCGCTCGGGCCAGAGCGAGCGTCAACGCCGTCGTGAATCTGCTCGGTGCCCTGCTCGCCATCGCTCTCGCGTGGGGTGTCGTGGCCTTCGTCCCCGGCCTCTAGGCCCGCTGTCGACGCGGTAGCCGCCGTTGCAGGACCCCTCGTCTGGTCCCGCCTTCGGCTTTGGACCTTCGCACGACCCTTCAAGTACCAGTCCGCGACCAGCCCGGCCCATGAGTCACACACTCTGGCGTGACGAACGGGCGATAGAGGGGCTCCCTATCAGGCTGGTCATCGCGCTGGTCGTCGGTGTTGCCTGTCTCGGGGTGATGATGAGCACGATTTCGGGGATCGAGACGCTCAACGTGACCGAGGTGGATGTCGAACCCGACCCCGAGGTGACGGGGACCGGCGACGGCGAGGTGACCGTCACGGTCGTCGATCCGAAGGGGGCGAAAATAGCCGGGGCGACGGTGGTTGCAACGAGCGGGACGGCGACGCTCGACAGTGTCACGACGGCTTCGACCGGGGACGACGGCGAGGCGGAGCTGTCGCTGTCGCCGTCCCTGGGGCCGAACCAGAACGAGGGGACGGTGACGTTCTCGGTGAAACCGCACGCTGCGGGTAACTATCGGGACGACCAGTCCAACACGGAGCTACTGGTGGTGAAAAACAGGTAGCGTCTCAGTCCCAACGGCGACGCTAGTCCCAGTCGATCCAGTCCTGTTCCCAGCCGGTCCGGGACTGGGCCGACCGCTGGGCGTGTTCGCGGTCCTCGCGACGGGTGCGGTTGCGCTCGACCGTGTCCGCCTGTTCGCCCTCGACGAGCATCGGCTGGAAGGCGACGCTGCCCAGCCGCTCGCTCTCGCCGTCGGCGTCGACGATAGCCAGCGTCTGCTCGCTGGCGCCCAGTGGCATCACGAGCCGGCCGTCCTCGGCCAGCTGTCTCACCAGTGCACGCGGCGGTTCGATAGCGGCCGCCTCCAGCAGGACGCGGTCGTAGGGCGCGTACTCGGGGAGACCGTCGGCGCCGTCGCGCCGGTCGACGAGGACGGCCTCGTAGCCGGCCTCGGCGAGGTTCGAGCGGGCCTCCAGGACGAGTCGGCGCGTGATATCGATAGCCTGCACGTTCGCGGCCCCGACGCGCTCGGCCAGCACGGCGGCGGTGTAGCCGATACCGGCTCCGACGACCAGCACCTCGTCGCCCTCCTCGGGGGCGAGCGCTTCCAGCAGCCGTGCGGCGGTACTGGGCGAGAGCACGCGGGTCCCCAGCCGCTCGAAGGGCCGGTCGGAGTACGCCTGTTGCTCGCCGACAAAGGCCTCGCGCGGAACCGCCCGCATCGCTGCTGACAGCCACGCGCTCTGGACGACGCCTTTGCTCTCGTGTTGGAGGCTGTCGACCATATCGTCCCGAAGGACCGCTGGGTCCATAGTCGAGGTTCCCACCGGAGCTATAAGAATGGCCCGCCCGGCGGTGCGTCGGCACGCCGTCGGCCGATTACCAGGCCGACCAGGCGGTCGAAGACTCGTCGCGGACGTAGAGGCGGTTGATGTCCTTCGCGAACACCATGTCGCCGTCGAAATCCAGCTTCTCGTGTTCGTAGCCGTGGGCGTCGTCGCGGACGTGGATGCCCTCCACCGTGAACTCCTCGTCGCCGAACTGCTCGGTCACGCCGACGGTGAACTCGTAGTCGCCGGGGACCTGCAGCTTGAAGCTCTCGGTCTCGTCGTGGCGCCCGTCCTTCGGGTGCATCGTGACGTTGACCGCGACGTTGCCGACCGCGCGGGACCAGATGGTCTCGACGACCTCGGCGGGTGCGTCCTCCGTGCGCCCGTCGGCGGTCTCCAGACTTGTGATGCGGGCCGTGACGACGGCCTCCTCGGTCTCCAGCAGGAACTCCTCGCCGACGGACAGCTCCTCCTCCTCGGGCACGTCGACCTGAGCTTTGAACGATTCGCCGTCCTGGGAGACGACGACGTCGCGCTGCACGGTCGAGTCCTCGGGCAGTTGCTCCTTGTGGACGTGGTCACACTCCGTACAGCGAACCGTAACGTGGCCGCCGGGCTTCAGTACCTCGTGGACGGTCTCGATGTCCGGCGAACAGGCCGGACAGGGGAGCCCGATTCGCTCCCCGGGTGTCGCGTCGCTCATACCCGCCGTTGACGGGCCGGGCCTAAATGGTCGTCGCACCGGGGCTGCTCGTGGTTTCCAGTCACATGGCCCACCCGCTCAGGACTGCCAGACCCGAACTGTCTCGTCGGTCGCCGCGCCGACTGCCACCCCGCCGCCGGTGAGTGGCACGCCCGTCACGTTGCTGGCGAGCGTGCCGTCGAGGGGCTGTCGCCAGCCGACAGTGGTGCCGCCCGGTTCACGTCGGACCGCCGCGAGCTCGTCGCGCGTGGCCGTCGGGACCAGCAGCTCGGCCCCGCCGTCGTCGGCGAACTGGCCGGCGACGGCCCCGCTGAGAACGCGCGAGCCGTAGGTGTGCGAGGAGAACCCGTCGGCGGTGGCGACGACGTCCAGAGAGCCGCCCCGGAGCCGGTAGAACTCGACGACGCGGTCGACGTGGGGCTTGCGTACGGTTGCGAGTTCGGGGCCGCCGTCCGGACCGAACGGCGCGACGGTCAGCTGGTGTCGCCAGCCGGGGCCGTAGATGGGACCGGTCGCCAGCCGACGCCCGTCAGGGGCGAAGACGGCGATGCGCGCCCCGTCGCGCTCGTCGGCGACGGTCGTGACGATCTCCGGCGTGCCGTCGTCGTCGAGGTCAGCGACGAGGGGTTGCAGTCCCTCGAAGACGGCCGGCGCGTCGAGCGCGGCCTGTGCGGTGATTTCGGCGGTCTCGGCGTCGACGACGTACAGCGTCTCACCCTCTTTGCTGTCCCCGAGCGCTCCGTGGCGGTAGCGGCTCGTCCGGTCGCCAAAGAGCGCGTAGCGGTCGTCCCCGACCGCGGCCAGCCGCCCGTCGGGGATGGCGTCGATGGAGAGCCGGGCCGTCTCCGCTCCGGCCACGACCAGGTCCCCGTTGTCGGCGACGTACAGCAGTCTCGACGGCGAGCCGTCGGTCCGGGGCGTGACGACCGGCGACGCGTGTGTCCCCATGTCACTGGGCGGGTCGAGTACGCGCCGGTGCCGGACGGCCCGCGTCTGACCACCGGCTGTGTTTCGGACGGGAGCCGGGCGAAGTCGGTCACCTTCGTCGCGTTCCCGTCGGCGACGTGCCAGTCAGTCACCCGACCGTCGTCGGTCGCGACGGTCCAGTGACTGCCAGTCTCGCCGGGCCGTGCCACGAGCCACTGTGGCCGCCCCTCCGGTGCGAACCCGACCGGCGCTGCGTTCCGGAGGTCGCCGGTCCCGGAGAGCGTCCGGTTCCCGGTCGGCTGTGGATGCGTGTACCAGACCGACTCGGTGGCCGGCGGGGGTCTGGGTGTACCGGTGTCCCCTCGGTCACCCAGTCCACAGCCGGCGAGTCCGGCAGTGAGTCCCGCGAGTACCGTTCGACGTGTCGGCATCTGGTCGTGGGTCGTCCTGCCGACCCATAGCCGTTTGGCTACTGTCGGGGTCGGAGTTGGCGGAAAACATTTATCGAAACACTGTCGACTACACGACGATGCCCCGCTCGCGTGCCACCCGGCTCTCGACCGCTCTCGTCGCCCTGTCAGTTCTGGGGAGTCTCGCGCTCTGGCCGCGGCTGCCGGCCGAGATGGCGATTCACTTCTCGGCGTCGGGGACTCCGGACAACTTCGTCCCGCGGGTCGTTGGCGCGTTCCTGCTCCCGGCCGTAATGGTGCTGACGCTCCTCGTCGTGCGCTGGGCGATGCGCTCCGACCCACCTGCGGACCCCCGCCTCGGTCGGCTGGTGACCGTCGCCACGGTCGGGTTCCTGAGTGCGCTCCACGGCCTCGTTCTCGGCTGGAACCTCGGGTATCCCGTCCCGTTCGACCTCGTCCTCGTCGTCGCGCTCGTCCTGGGTGTGGCGCTCTGTGGCTACGTCATCCGGCGTGAGAGCGTCTCGCCGGGGTAACCTCTGCAGCGATTCTCGGCAGGCACTCGAAGCCCTCGCCCTTCGTCCGCCCGAGAGGGTGCCGTGACGGTCGGAGTGACGCGGCGGTTCACTCCCCGCGCGGTAGCTCTATCTCGTTCCCGTCGGCGTAGACGGTCGGCTCCGTCAGGATGCCGTCGAGGTGGATGGGCGCGTGGGTGTCGCCGCCGATGGCGTGGTCGTCGCCGACGGCGATGTGGACGGTGCCGCCGGCCTTCTCGTCCAGCAGCACGGAGCCCACGAGCTCGCTGACGGCGACGTTCGTCCCGATGCCCAGTTCGGCGAGGTTGTAGGCGTCCCGACCGACTTCCTCGGCGGCCGTCTCGACCTGCTCGCGGATGTCCGGGTCCGAAATGTCGGTGACGTAGCCGTCCTCGACCTCGAAGGAGAGCAGTTTCCCGTCGAGTTTCCCGTGGGGGCGCATCGTCCCGTCGACGACGAAGGTGCCGTCGGCAGTCTCGGGCGCGATGAACACTTCGCCCGCGGGGAGGTTCGACATCTCGCCGGCCTCGTGGACGATGCCGGTGTCGAGATACCACTCACGGGAGCCGACGGTGAACGTGATGTCGGTGCCCTGTGGCGTGGTGACCCGGATCTCGTCGGCGTCCCCGACCTGTGCGAGCACGTCCTCGCAGTGGCCCTCGATGGCCGCGTAGTCGGCGTCGAGCCCCATCAGAAAGACGCCCTCGGTGATGCCAGGCAGAGTCGCGACGCGGGCGCCCGCCGCGTTGGCCTCGCTGCGGGCCTCGGTGTGGGTCAGGCTCTTGGTCGTCGGAGCCAGCACCACGTCGGCGGTCTCCATCGCGCCGGCGACGGAGGCGGGCGGCTCCTCGCCGTGCTGGTTCCCCGGCGGGTAGCGAACGAAGACGGTGTCTCCGGTTATCTCGGCGGCGACGCGGTACAGCGCCTCGCCGATGGCCCGGCGCTTGTCGTCGGTGACGATCGCACACGACTCGTCCGGCTGGAGGTCCATGCACTGCTCGATGGCCGTCTCGGCGGGGCGGCGAAGCGAGGAGTTGTCCATACCCGCCTCTGGGACTCGGTCGGATTAACTCTTGGTGGGGTGCTGTGCCGTCTCCCGGTTTGCGCCGTGGTACCGTCGGACAAGTACAACTATCCGAGTGAGTATTTATAATTATTAATCACAAAGAATATACTGTCCGCCCATCAACGGCTGCGTATGCTCCATGTGGGCATCAACGGCTTCGGCACGATCGGCAAGCGGGTCGCCGACGCGGTGCGTGTCCAGCCGGATATGACGGTCGCTGGCGTCGCCAAACGCTCGCCGAACTTCGAGGCAACCATCGCCGTAGACCGCGATTACGGGCTCTACGCCGCCGGGGAGGACGGAGCCGACCCCTTCGCGTCGGCGGGGCTCGACACGGCGGGGACGGTGCGGGACCTCGTCGAGGCGAGCGACGTCGTCGTCGACGCGACGCCCGGCGGCGTGGGCGAGACCAACGCCGCGCTCTACGCTGACTACGACACGCCGGCCATCTTCCAGGGCGGCGAATCTGCAGACGTGGCCGATGTCAGCTTCAACGCGCGGGCCAACTACGACACGGCCGTCGGTGCCGACACCGCCCGCGTCGTTTCCTGTAACACGACGGGCCTTTCCCGGCTCTTTGCGCCGCTACAGGACGCCTACGGCATCGAGAAGGCCCGGGTGACGCTCGTCCGCCGGGGTGGCGACCCCGGCCAGACGGGCCGCGGCCCCATCAACGACACCTTGCCCGACCCGGTTGAGATACCGTCCCACCACGGCCCGGACGTCCAGACGGTGTTCCCCGACCTCGCCATCGACACGATGGGGATGAAGGTGCCCACGACGCAGATGCACACCCACTCGGTCAACGTGACACTGGAATCGGAGCCCACGGCCGCGGCCGTCAGGGACCTGCTCTCCGCCGAGTCCCGGCTGTTCCTCATCCCCGAGACGCTCGGCATCGACGGCGCCGGCAAACTGAAGGAGTACACGCGGGACGCCGGCCGTCCGCGCGGGGACGTCTGGGAGAACTGCATCTGGGCCGAATCTGTGACAGCGGAGGACCGGGACCTCTATCTGTTCCAGGCCATCCACCAGGAGGCCGACGTGGTCCCCGAGAACATCGACGCCGTGCGCGCGCTCTCGGAGCGGACGGCGAGCGCCGAACAGAGCATCCGACGGACCGACGCGGCACTCGGCGTGGGACGCGGACTGGTCCAGCACGAATCCGAGCCGGCCCGGGCCGAGGGCACTGCGGACGATTGAGAGGCCGACGCAGGATATAGAGCCGGACACTTTCTGATGGGTGTCCATCCGGCTTTGAACGACCAGAAAGTCCCGCCCGTAGCCGGTTGCTCGAACAGTGCCGGGTGGGACTGAAAGGGGCGTTGTCGGCGGGCCTCGTTGCAACACCACTGTGGTTCCTAGTCGAACAGCCCGGCCACGTCGTCGTCCTTCTGGCGCTCGCGCTCGACGTGGTTCGACAGATGCGCGTAGACGAACGGGCGGTTCTCTGCCTCCTGGACGAACGCGAAGAGCTGGCCGACGAAGCGTCCCTCCCCGCGGTCGTCGAGTTCCCGGCGGGCGTAGTCGAGGGCGTCTTCGACCACTGCCTCGTCGTAGCCGTCGGCTTCCGAGAGGACCTCCGCAGCGACGGCCGTCGCCTCGAAGTCGAGGTCCGCGTAACTCACGGTGGTCCCCTCGTGCGTGAGCTTCGGCGGGTTGTCCCAGTCGACAGCGTCCAGGTCCTCGGCTACGTGCTCCAGAAACGGTCGCACGTCGTCGAGATTCACGCCGCGGTAGTCGGCGGGCAGGTCAGCGAGGTACTCCCCGGCGCTCTCGGCGAGGCCCTGCGCGCCCGACCAGTTCTCCTCGCTGGCGTGGTGAACCACGGCCGTGAACTGGATGAGGCCGTGGAGGAACCGCTCGTCGTCGCCGTCGTCGAGGTCGAGCCAGCGGTCCTCCCAGGCGTCGTGGGCGGCGTGGAACCGGCCGGCGTTGTAGACGGCGATGCCGGCCCGGAGGTGGGCGTCCATGCTCGTCGGTTCGGGACGGTCGCTGAAAAACTGTCCCAGTTTGTCGCCCGCGACGGCTGCCGGTCATCTCGCGCTCCCTCCACGAGTGACTCCTCGCTGCTGGATTCCGATGGTAGGTGCGACGAGCGCGTCGATGGACTCTCGGTCGAACTCTCCTGACAGCTACTCCATATACCCGAGCTGTTGCAACCTATCGGCGACCTCGTCGCTGGTCCCCTCGCCTCGCGTCCCGATGTCGATGGGGTCGCGCTCGCCGACGTCGGGTTCCTCGGCGTGGATGGGCAGCACCTCGCCGACCATGTCGGTGGGGATGTCGACGCCGTGGGCGGCCAGAATCGTCGGGGCCATGTCCGTGATACTGATCTGGTCGATCTCGCCCACGTTCGCGAAGTCCGGCCCGCTCGCGAGGAAGATACCGTTGCGGGTGTTCTCGGCGGCCCAGCGGTCCGGCGCGGTCTGTATCTGTCCGCCGCCGATGCCGTCGTTGACGTGGACCCCGTCGCGCATGTCGACGACGACTTCGGGGCCCTCGTCGACGTACGCGCCGCTGTACACTTCCTCGCCCCGGTAGACGCCGTCGAACACCGCCCCTTCGCTGTCCTCGACGGCCCGCAAATCCTCGATGAGCCGGTCACGCACCGATTCGGGCGTGCCGGGCATCAGGTAGATGGGTCCCTGGCCGCTGGCGACGGCCCGGGTCTCCGTGAGGTCGATGGCCTCCAGTTTCCGGGCGCGCTTGGCCCCCGCGCTCTGGGGCACCAGCTGCTGGATGGATTCGGGGACGGTCTTTGCGAGCAGGTCGACGACGCCGGCCTTCTTCGCGACTCCAAGCACGTTCTCCCGAGTCAGACCGAGCGGGCGGAAGAAGTCCTCGACGGTCCGCTCGTGGGTCTGGTAGCCGTTCTCGGCGAGCCACTCGTTGATGTAGAACTCCGTCGTGGTCGGGCCGCTCCCGTGGTCCGACATCAACACGAGGTTGAGGTCGTCCATCTCGGCCAGCTCGCCGAGCCAGTCGTCGACCAGCTCCCAGGCGCGTCTGGTCGGCTCCTCGTCCCAGAAGAAGTGCTGGAGGACGTTCAGGTAAAACAGTGTCACGTGGACGAAATCCAGCTCCTCTTCCTCCAGCAGGTGGAGCGCCACCTCGAAGCGGCTGTCCATCACGTCGAGGATGGCGTCGACCTCGGCGCCGCGCTCGTCGTTGCCCGACAGGAGCGGGTCCGGATGCACGCGGTAGTCGAACAGCTCGTCTAGCTCGGCTTCGAGACCGTCCGGAGCGGCGTATCCGCTGTCGATGGAACGGTACTCCCCCTGGACGGCGTCGGGGCCGCCGGCGACGACCGGGCCACCGATGTCCCGTGGCGGGTACATCGTCGGCATGTTGACCACGCCCGGGGTCTGGCCGTCGTCGTCGAGGTAGTCCCACAGCTCTGCGGTCTTGAAGTCGCCGCCCTTCGCGACGTCGATGCGTTCGTTCGCGAGGTCGATATGCTCGAACCAGAACACGCCCAGGCCGCCGGGGTCTTTCCCGGCGGAGTAGCACTTCCAGTTCGGGAAGGTCACGGGCGGCAGACAGCTCTCGGTCTCGGCCCACGTGTGCTCGGCCCGTAGCTCGGCCAGATTCGGGAGCACACCGGCCTCGATCCACGGGGAAAGCAGTCGCCAGCTCGCGCCGTCGAGCCCGACGACGAACGTCCGCGTCATACCTGAAGTCCCCGCGAGCGCGCCAATAGGTCTTTCCGTCTCGTCGCGGCTCCGTGACAAAACGCCTATATACGGCTGCTGAATACCGAGCCAACAGTGCGTTCCGTTGCCGTCATTCCCGCGTACAACGAAGCCAGCACCATCGGCCCGGTCATCGACGACACCGGCGAGTACGTCGACCGGGTCGTCGTCGTCGACGACGGCTCCAGCGACGACACCGCCGACATCGCTCGCGCCCACGGGGCGACCGTCGTCGAGCACGTGTTCAACACGGGTGTGGGCGGGGCGGTGCGGACCGGCTACCAGTACGCGATCAAACACGACTACGACTGGGTCGTCCAGGTCGACGCGGACGGGCAACACGACCCGTCGAAGATCCCCGAACTCCTCGACGTGGCCGGCGATTACGACATGGTCATCGCCAGCCGCTACCTGAACGAGAGCTACCAGGACTACTCCGCGACGCGCAACGCGGGCATCCAGTTTTTCACCCGGCTGGTCAACGCGCTCGGCGACATCGAGATAACCGACGTGACCAGCGGCTTTCGCGTCTACCGGGTGTCGATGCTCGCCGAGATTCTCCACCGGTCGGACAAGCACTGGGCCATCGAACAGACGCTGGAAGCCGCCAAGGGCGGCTACCGAATCACCGAGGTGTCGACGAAGATGCCGACCCGGGACGAGGGCGAGTCGCAGTTCACCATCGACACGTTCGCGCTCTACCCGATTCGGATGACCGACACCATCCTCCGCGTCCTGCTCTTTCGTTAACTATGGTCGAGTACACCCTCGTCAACCTCATCGCGCTGGTCGTCGGTATCGCCTTCCTCGTCAACGGGTACATACTGGTCAAGCAGGGCCGGGAGGCCATCGCGCTCTTCGTCGTCTCGCTGGCTATCGGGAGCGGACTCATCTTCGTCGCCGTCTTCCCCAACGTCTTCCAGGTCGTGGCGACGGTTCTGGGGCTGGAGCTGAAGGCGCGGGCCATCCTCGTCATCTCGAACCTGACACTGTTTATTATCGCCACCTACCTGTTCAACCGCATCGGAAAGCTGTACGACCGCCTCTCGCGGCTCAACGAGGAGGTCAGCCTGTTGCGCAGCGAGGTCGAGGAACTCCGAGATGAGTGACACAGTCGGCCGGGCCGTCCTCTCTATCGACGTGGAACTGTTCGACCAGACGCCGGCCTACCGGTCGGCCTCGGGCACCACGGACCAGCGCGGTATCGGCCTCGGCGGGCTGGAGTTCTTCCGCGAGGCGCTTCGGGACCGCGGCGCGACGACCACCTGTTTCGTCGTCTCCTCGCTGGTCGAGCGTTACCCCGCCGACGTCGAGGCGCTGGCCGACGCGGGCTTCGAGATCGCCTCCCACACCCACTCACACCAGCTGCTCTCGGAGCTGTCCGCGGACGACCGCCGCGAGGAACTGGCCGCGTCCCGGGACCGGCTCGCATCGCTGACGGGGCAGTCGGTCACCGGGTTTCGGGCCCCCGCCTTCGACATCACCGACGACCACTTCGACCTGCTCGCCGACGCCGGCTACGGCTACGACTCCAGTATCGTCGCCAGCCGGACGATTCCGGGCTGGTACGGCGGCGAGTACGATCTCGACCGGCCCGCGCCGGCGACGGCCGTCGACCCGGACGCCCCCGCCGACTTGGCCGAGCTTCCGGCGAGCGTGATGCCCGGCCTCAGACTGCCGCTGACGGGGACGTGGCTCCGCTTTTTCGGGCCGCGCTACACCGCGCTCGGGATGCGACTGCTCGCACGCCGAGGCATCGTGCCCGTCCTCTACGTCCACCCGTGGGAGCTCGTCGGCCTGCCCGAGGTCGAGGGCGTACCGGCCCGGGTCTACTACCGGACCGGCGAGTGGATGCGCGACGCCGTCGAGTACGTGCTCGACCAGCCCTTCGACTTCGTCACCGCCCGGACGGCGCTCGAAGCTGGAGTCCCCGGCTGGACCGAACCGGACCGACGGGCGGGCGGACCACAGGAGGGGTAACGTGGCGGCGAGTCGCCGCGACATCGCGATTTCGGTGCTGCAGTACGGCGTCGGTCTCGCCGCGCTGGCCTTCCTGCTCTCGCAGGTCGACGTCGAGACGGTCGCCACCCGGCTCCGGGCGACCGAGTCCGCCGTGCTGGTCGCGCTCGCGCTCGTCACCGTCGGCGGCGTCGTCGCCCGCTTCGACACCTGGCGAGCGGTCGCCGCGCCCTTTACCCGCGTCGGGCTGGTCCCCGCCGGCCGCGTCGACCTGTCGGTGAACTTCGTCAACCAGCTCCTGCCGTCCCGGCTCTCCGGCCGGCTCGCCGCGCCGTTCATCCTGCGGGCGGAGACCGGAATGGAGTACGGCGACGCGACCGCCGCCGCGGGCGCTCACACCGGCATCTACGCCGTCTGCTACGGCCTCACGTCGGCCGTCGGCCTCCTCGCTATCGCCGGTCGCGTCTCGACCGGCCTGTTGCTCCTGCTCGCCCTCTCGACGGCGCTGTATCTCGTCGCGGGCGTGGTCGTCCTGCTGGCCGGGATGAACCTCACCGCGCTGGACCGACTCGTGGGGTTCCTCGCCTCGCTGGCCGCCCGCGTCCCCCGTGTCGGGCCGGCGCTTGCCGACCGCGTCCGCTCAGTCCCCGACATAACCGAGGCCTCCGCGGACGCCTTCGGCCGGCTCTCGACGGACCCGCGGGTCTGGCTGCGCTACGCGGTCGGCTGGGCCGGTGCGCTGGTCGTCGCCCCCGGCATCCGCGTCTGGCTGCTGTTCGCGAGCTTCGGCGCGACACTCGACCCGGTGTGGCTGCTCCCCCTCTATCTGGTGACGGCCTACAGCATCACCCTGCTCCCGCTCACGCCCGGCGGTATCGGCGTCACGGAAGCCACGGCGGTCGCCGTGTTCACCGGCCTCGGCGTGCCCGAATCGGTCGTCATTCCCGTCATCTTCCTCGACCGGTTCCTCGGCGTCTACCTGCCGGCGCTCGTCGGCTGGTATCCGACGCTCGACATGGACCTGTCGGTGCTGTAGCACTTTCCCCGGAGTTATGTGGCTACACTCCGAACCGGGGAGTGTGTTCCGGGCCTACCGCCGGTTCGAGGAGTGGGCCAGCAACCTCTCACGCGGCGTCTACGCCGCCTTGAGCGGTGCTCTGACGGGGGGCTGTACGTTCGCTATCGGCGCACTGTTTCGCTACGAACCGCTCCTCGCGCAGGCGCCGCTGCTGGCGGTGACGATGTTCGCCGTCTCCTACGTCTTCGATATCCGTCGCTTCGAGGCGTAGGGGCCGTTAGGCTCGTCACAACATCTATCCGCGCTCGCTCTCTCGGTCCAGTATGGTCGATGCGGAACGACCCGACGAGGACGACTCCCTGACCGCCGTCGTCGCCGGCGCGGTGACGACGCTGACACTGGTCGTCGCCTTCGGGCTGCTGTTCGCCGGCGTCCCGTGGTTCTGGGTGGCGTTCCCCGTGGGGTTCGGCGGCGTGCTACCGATGGCTCTCGGTGCGACGCGGCGCTACGAGCGCCGACGGGCCGACGACCGCCGCCCAGTGAGCGACGAGGACGACGCGCTGGCGACGCTGCGGGACCGGTACGCCCGCGGGGAACTCACCGACGAGGAGTTCGAGCGGCAGGTCGAGACGCTGTTGGAGACGGAGGACGCAGCGACGGCTCGCGAGCGTCCAGCGGACGACCCCGAGCGCGAGTTCGAGCGCTAGAATCCGCTCTCGTGGCGGCTGGTACACCGCTCGGTGCGTTCGAGGATAGCGGTGTACTGGTTGGCCGCGAGCTCCTGCTCGTCGGCGAACTGGTCGGTCTGTGGGACGACGCCGTAGCGCAGCAGGTCGGTGTAGTCCCCGGGCGTCGCCCGCTCCGGGACGAAGTTCGGCGGTCGCTCGCCGAACTCGGCGACGAGCTCGTAGTCGTACTCTCCCTCCAGCAGCCCCCGGATATACCGCTTCTGGGTCTCGCCGTTGCGGTAGTAGGTCCCCTCTTTCAGATACAGGAGGTCACGGTAGCCGAGCTGGATGTATTCGGGACAGGGGTCGACCGACGCGCGGTCCTGGAACCGGTGGTTGACCTTCATGCCGTGTGGGACCGCGATATCCTGGATGTTCACGCGGTACACCTCGACCGTCTCGTTCTCGTCGGCGTTCTCGGCCAGCCACGCCTCGGCCTGGTCCCGTGGCATCGAGGCGAAGCCGGCGGTACCGAGCCCGGCGTACACCGCCGTCGTCACCAGCAACACCGCCATCACCGGACGCGCGACCGCGGGGTTCCACTCACGCAACGCCGACAGCGAGTTCGCGAGCAACAGCGCGAACAGCGGCAGCGTCGGGAGCAGATGGTGGACGCGGAAGTCGTGCCACTGGGAGAACATCGCGACGTAGACGGCGAGCATCGCGAGCACCAGCGCGACGCCGTACCGGCCCTCGCGGCGCTTTCGAAGCCCGACGGCGCTTCCGACGACCCCGGCGACCGACGCGAAAAACAGCGGCAGCCCCATCCCGCTGAAGTAACCCCGGAGGAACCACCACGTAATCGGGGCGTCCGGGCCGGTCGGGTGGCTCATTCTCGACATCGAGCCGCCGAAGATGCGTGCGCTTATCTGCTCGAACCCGCCGACGAGGAAGGTCGGGAAGCCGAGCAGTATGGTCACCAGCCCCAGCGCCGCGCCGGTGACGAGCAAGCGCGGGGCGAGCAGGGTCGCGACGGTGTCGTCCTCGGTCCTGAGCGCCCGGAGCAGGTGGGCGATGCCGACGCCGAGGATGACCGGCGCGGCAGTCAGTTTAAACGCGATAGCGGCCCCGCCGAAGACGGCGCCCGCGAAGAAGGGTGTCCGCTCGCCGCTGCGGACGTAGACGTAGAGGAGATTCAGCGAGAGGAGCGCACAGAACAGCGCCGGCATGTCCTCGCCGCCCTCGTGGGCGATGGTGAGAAAACCGAAGGTCAGCGTGAGGATGACGGCGGCCAGCCGGCCGGTCAGCCGGTCGACGATGGCGGTGCCCAGCCGGTAGGTCAGGTAGACCGAGCCGACGGCGAAGGCGACGTTGAACAGCCGCACGAAAACGAGGCTCCAGGTCCACACCCACCGCGGCGTGGCGGCCCACAGGTCGTAGTACCCAAACGCCGGGTTCGGGAAGCCGACCGAGGTGAAGATATCCGCGCGGCCGGTCAGGACGGCGACGACGACGACCGGGAGCATGGCCAGCGCGAACAGGTACAGCGTCGCGCCGAAGGGGACGCGGCTCCACGTGACGCCGTTTCGCAGCGACTCGAAACTCGGGTCGGCGAGCACTCGGCCGTAGGGCACCATCGCGTCTATCAGGCGGTCTTTCTCGTCCCGCGTCGCGAAGTTCGGGACTCGGTGCCAGAACCAGAAACTCGCGAGGAGGGTCGCCAAGACGATGATGTACGGGAGGAACGGGTCGGCGCGAAGGTCCTCCCGGACCTGCGCTCGCGCCCGGCCCAGCAGCTCCCGTCCGGGACCGAACATACCTGCACAAACCCCGAGGGACGACAAAAGTCGTCTGGTCTTCGGCCGTGACCCCGCAGACGCCGCCGTCCGGACGGAGTTCTACGCGAGCGTCAGTGAGCGTAGAGCTCGCCGGTCGTGAACGAAATGAACGCCGGACGGAGTTCTACGCGAGCGTCAGTGAGCGTAGAGCTCGCCGGTCGTAAACGAAGTGCACGTCCGGACGGGGATTTGAACTCGCCGAGAAATGCTCGCTTCGCTGCGCCTTCCTCGTCTGCTCAAATCTCCGCGCGGAGTTTCGCCGACGCAGTGGCCTCGCTGTCGCTCGGCGGTTTGCGTCGGCAGAAACGTCCGGACGGAGATTTGAACTCCGGTCCCTGGCTCCGCAAGCCAAGAGGATAGTCCACTACCCTACCCGGACTCATGTTGACGGAAGGTGGTCGGTATGAAAAGGGTGACGGTTCGACCCCCGCCACGCGAGGGGGAGACACACCACGCTCAAAGCCGCCTTTGACTCACCGCAACCTCCTTTATTTCGGTCACCGAACACTTGCATATGAAGCGACGCACCCTCCTCGGAACTGCCAGTTCGGTCGGTATCATCGCGCTCACGGGCTGTCTCGGCGGCGGCGAGGGCGACGGGACGCCCACCGACACCGAAACTGCTACCGAGACGGACACCGACACGCCGTCGCCGACGTTGACCGATTCCGGTTTCACCGTCGTGAACAACGAGAACGGGGTACAGACCGACAACGCACGGGTCTCGGTCGACGGCTCGAAGGTCGTCGTCGAGGGGACAATCTGGGGACGCGACGGCTGTCGGACAGCGACGCTCGGCAGCACCAACTACAACACCGAGTCGGACGAGCTGACCGTCGACGTCGCGACGACCCGGACGGAGGACGCCGGCGACATGTGTACGCAGGCTATCGTCGAAATCACGTACCGGGCGACGATATCCTTCGAGAACGGGCTGCCCGGTAGCGTCGTCGTCACGCACAGCCGAGGGGACACGAGCGAGGAAGTCACGACCACCTCGCTGTAGACCGGAGGTTTATATCCGGTGGCGGGACCAGCCCGGCGTATGGTGACTCCGAAGACGGAACCGACAGACGGCAGCGGGTCGCTGGGGCAACGACAACGCTTAAGCGCGCCCCTACCCTGCGTCCGATAAATAGATGGGCTCGATAGCAGATATCTACGCGGACCTCGAGACCGACGTCTCCGAAGAGGAGTTCCGCGAGGCCGTCGAGGAGAAGGTCGAACAGATGGGGGGCCTCGCCGACGAGGAGACCGCGGCGATGTTGCTGGCCCACGAACTCAACGAGGGGGAAGTCGAGACCATCGCGGACATCGAACCGGGGATGGACGAGGTGAAGTTCCTCGCGAAGGTGATGGCCATCGGCGACCTGAAGACGTTCGAGCGAGAGGGCGAGGACGAGGACGGCCGCGTCATCAACGTCGAGGCCGCCGACGAGACCGCCAGTGTCCGACTCGCTTTCTGGGATGGACAGGCCGTGGACATCGACGACGGGATGCTCTCTGTCGGCGACGTGTTGCGGGTGAAGGGCCGCCCGAAAGACGGGTACAACGGACTGGAGGTGTCCGTCGACAAGGCAGAACAGGACGACGACGCCACCATCGACGTCGAACCCGGTGACGGGTCGACCGTCGAGGCGCTGACCATGGGCCAGTCCGACGTGAGTCTGCGCGGCCTCGTCCTCGATACGGACAGCGTCCGCACGTTCGACCGTGACGACGGCAGCGAGGGGAAGGTGTCGAACCTGACGCTGGGCGACGAGACCGGCCGCGTGCGCGTGACGATGTGGGACGACCGGGCCGACCGCGCGACCGAGATATCGGCCGGCACCGCCGTCGAGGTGGTCGACGGCTACGTCCGCGAACGGGACGGCTCGCTGGAACTGCACGTCGGGGACGACGGCGCCGTCGACGAGATAGACGAGGCCGTCGACTTCCAGCCCGACGCCGACCCGATCGACAGCGTCGAGATGGACCAGACGGTTGACATCGCCGGTGTCGTCCGCTCTACGGACCCGGTACGCACGTTCGACCGCGACGACGGCAGCGAGGGGCAGGTCCGGAACATCCGTATCCAGGACGCGACCGGCGACATCCGCGTGGCGCTGTGGGGCGACAAGGCGGACAAGGACATCGCGCCGGGCGACGAGGTACTGGCCGCCGACGTGGAGATACAGGACGGCTGGCAGGACGACCTCGAAGCGTCGGCCAGCTGGAACGCCTCTATCGTCGTGCTCGACGACGGGACGGGAGTCGCACCGACGCCCGAGGAAGCCGAGGACGACCAGCACGCGGGGCTGTCCTCCTTCGGCGGGGACGACGGGTCGAGTGGCGGGGGACGCGACGATTCGGCCGCCGACGCCGGGAGCGACGGCGCTGCTGCCGGCACCGACGGCGGCACACAGGCCGCCGAGCAGGTAGAGTTTACCGGCACCGTCGTCCAGACCGGGGACCCCGTCGTGCTGGACGACGGCGAGCAGACGATGAGCGTCGAGACGGGCGAACGCGTCCAGCTCGGTCAGGAACTGACCGTACGCGGTGTCGTCGAGGACGGGCAACTCGACGCCGACGACGTATTTTAACTGGCAAACCTCGCTACGGAAACCCTTAAGACCGCAACACTCCCGATTGTGGGTATGAGCGTCGAGCTTCCGTTCGCGCCGGTGGACGCGGTTATCCGTCGGAACGCGGACGGGTTGCGGGTGAGCGCCGGCGCGGCAGAGGAACTGGCACGCCGAATCCAGCAGCGCGGGGCCTCGCTCGCTACCACGGCCGCCGAGGAGGCGACGCGGGACGGCCGAAAGACGCTGATGCCGTCGGATTTCGGTATCGAGCACGTCCCGGACAAGGACGGCCTCGAGCTGCCGGTCGCCCCGGTCGACCGCATCGCCCGTCTCGACATCGACGACGACTACCGCGTCGCGATGGACGCCCGCGTCGCGCTCGCGGACCTCCTCGAATCGTTCGCAGACGACGTCGCTGCCGCCGCCGCCGACCTCGCCCGCCACGCCGACCGGCGGACAGTCAAGGCAGCAGACGTCGAGACGTACTTCGAACTCGCCCAGTACTACTGAATGAACTTCGGCTACCGCGAGGTCTGTCTTGACCACGACACCGGCGAACGCCACCCGGAGAGTCCCGACCGACTCCGGGCGGTGCGACGCGCCCTCAAAGAGTGCCACGGCGTCGAGTACGTCGACGCCCCCGACGCGGACCTCGACGTGGTCCGGGCGGTCCACGACGCCGACTACATCGAGGAGTTCCGCGACTACTGCGCCGACGGCGGCGGCCACTGGGACGCCGACACGGTCGCCGTCGAGGCAACGTGGGACGCCGCGCTCGCCTCGGCCGGACTGGCCGTCTGGGCGGCCGAAAGCGCCGGTCCCGACGTCACGGCCCGCCGGACGCCGTTCGCGCTCGGGCGGCCGCCGGGCCACCACGCCGTCGGCGACGACGCGATGGGCTTCTGTTTCATCAACAACGCGGGCGTGGCCGCACAGGCAGCCCTCGACGGGGGCGCCGACAGCGTCGCCATCTTCGACTGGGACGTCCACCACGGCAACGGGACACAGGACATCTTCTACGACCGCGGCGACGTGTTCTACGCCTCTATCCACGAAGACGGCCTCTTCCCCGGGACCGGAGAAATCGACGAGACGGGCGCCGGCGAGGGCGACGGCGCGAACGTCAACGTCGTCTACCAGCCGGGTGCCGACACGGCCGACTACCTGGCGGCTATCGACGAGGTCATCGCGCCCGAAATCGCCGACTTCGACCCCGACCTCCTACTGGTGAGCGCCGGTTTCGACGCCCACGAGCACGACCCCATCTCACGGATGCAGGTCAGTACCGAGGGGTACGGCGTGATGACCGAACGGATGGTCGACCTCGCCGACGACTGTGACGCCGGGCTGGGCTTCGTCCTCGAAGGCGGCTACGGGCTCGACACGCTCTCTGACTCTATCAAGATGGTCCACGAGGTGTTCGACGGCTACCAGCCCGTCGAACCGGACGACGACGTGAGCGAGGCGGCCCGCGAGACACTCGACGCGGTCGCCAGTCAGGGCCTCGGCTCGAAGTAGTCGGCCAGTTCGACGCCGAAGTGCTCCGCGAGTGCTGCGATGTCCCTCCCCACGAGCACCTCGTAGCCCGCTTCGAGCGCCGATTCGACGTGGGGGCCGAGCCGCACGCCCAGGAGTTCTTCGCTGTCGAGAAAGTCGCTGGCCGTCCGGAACTCGCGGGGCCGCTCGACCACGTAGCGGTCGCCGTCGATGTACGGGCCGGCCACGTCGGGGTCGTCGGCGTAGGTCCCGTAGAATCCGGCGGCGTGCTCGCGCACGTGGACCGGCGGCCCCTCGTGGCGCTCGACGGCCGGGCGTTCGGCGACACTCAGCTCGATCAGGAGCGCGGCTTCGTCGACGCTCGACCCGTCGACCGCCCGCGGGCCGGTGCCTCCGCCCGACCCGTCGGTCGCCAGCGCGACCGACCGGAACACGTCGAACCCGCGACGGTCGAGTTCGTCGGTGAGCCCGCCCAGCGACTTCCGGAGCTGTGGCCAGAGCTGGTCCTCGACGACGTCTGGAGCCGCGAATCGGACCGCGACCGGTGTCGTCCCGCGTCGGTCGACGGCAGCGGCGACGGCCGACGCGTCGTAGGCCGGCGGCTCGCTCGCCTCGAACAGCGCCGCTCGCGGCTCGGCCAGCAGTTCGCGGGCGTAGTGCTGGAGGCGGGCGACGTTCTCCGCCGAGCAGACCGCCGCGACGTTGCGCTCGGGGTCCGTCGGGTCCACCACGACGAGGGGGTCGTCGAACGCGACGGTGCCGTGGTCTTCCGGGTCGAATCGCACCGGCGGCTGCCAGTCGGCCGCCGCCTCGACGAACTCGCGGAACCCGCCGTACTCGACGACCAGTAACTCGGTCAGGTAGCCCGAAAAGCCCCGCGTCCGCAGGTCGCTCCCGTAGACGCCGATACCCTTCAGGAACTGCTTGGTGACCCGGACCTCGCTCGCCAGCGCGTCGTCGAGCCGGGCCGCCAGATACCGGGTGTGAAACGGCGTCCGGTCGACCGCCGACTGGATCGCCGTCGCGTCCTCGACGGCGTAGCACGGGACCAGGTCGACGGCGTACCCGTCCACTTCGCCGACCACGTAGGGGTGCTCGGCGAACTCTTCGTGACCCTCTGGCAGGACGGCGTGTCCCACCTCCAGTCCGTAGCGCTCCAGCTTCTCGCGGTCCAGTGACGGCGGGAAGGCCACGAACACGTCCACGTCGCGGTCGCCCGCCGTCCACGTCCCCCTCGCTGTAGAGCCGACCTGCAACACCTCGGCTTCGACCGGGAGCTCGGCTACCGCTTCGCCGGCCCGCTCCATCACCGTCGCCGCCGCCCGCTGTAACTGCGTGCGCTCCTCGTCGTCGGGCGAGGCCCGCTCGCGGACCTGCGAAACGACGGCGTCGAACTCGTCACTCATTGCGCGTGGCTTCTCACAGAGTGCGTGAAAGCGTGTCGATGGCGGTCGGAAACGAAAGCCCTAATTACCAACTCGGGTTACACACGGATGCGAGCCGCCGTAGCTCAGTTGGTAGAGCACCTGGTTGTTACCCAGGTTGTCCCAGGTTCGAGCCCTGGCGGTGGCGTCCTTCTGTCACGAACGAAACGGTGAGCGAAGCGAACCGTCTGTGACCAACGAAGACGCGATTCAAACGGGCTCGGACACGCGAGTCACAGCCCGCACGGCGACAGCAACCCGACAGGCTAAAGATGCGGACCCAAGAATTGGGCAATGAGGGCCCTTAGCTTAGTCTGGTTAAAGCGATCGGCTCATATCGTCTACGGCTCCCACCGTCGGCGTGGGACACCGATTGAGCGCTGGTTCAAATCCGGCAGGGCCCATTCAGTTTCTGCCCGTTCCGTGGCCGACGTGTTTGGTGTAGAGAGTGTCTGTGTCGGCTAATTTCTGATTTCGGTGGCTGATTGGAATTTTGGCCCGCGCGTGACCCAACCAGCGGTTAGTTGGGGACTGTTACTGTCTCGCGTTCTGGAATAGCTTTGGCCGTGAGATCGCCGCTATACTGATTTAACCTCGGAAATTTGAGATATAATATCTGAAAATTCAGTTATATTCTAATGTTATATGCTTCCGGATACATTTGGGGACATGGCAAGTACGGACTCGGAGGATTTCAGTGGATTCGTTACTGGTGATAAATATTTCGAGGTCCCGCCATATCAGCGGAACTACTCATGGGAAAAGGAACACGTGAATGATCTCTGGTCAGACTTGGTCGAAGCGGTAGAGATGGATCGGGATCATTACATCGGGACATTCCTGCTTATGGATGCTGAGGAGAACGAGGGCGCAAGTCACAAAATTATTGATGGTCAGCAAAGGCTCACGACGCTCACGATTCTACTCTTTGAGATACAAGAGGTGCTTGATGAGTACGGAGAAGAAAACACTGCGCGACAAATTCGCGGGGACTATATCGCACGTTTTGGAGAGCAGAAATTGACTCTGGCCGGCGACGATGAACGGTTCTTCCGTCGAACAATACTCGAGAATGTGTTGAACGCCAGCCGGAAGGGACAACGAGAAGATGAACTTTCCGACACTGACACAGATAGTCCTTCTCAGGGACGTCTTCTCAAGGCTAAGAAGACTCTGAGAGAGAATCTTTCTAAGAACGAACTTGAGAAAATCTCTGTAGATGACCCTCTTGAATTCTATAAAGCGTTGTATCAAAAGATTCGATCACTTCCATTGCTCGAGTACACCGTCGGTTCACGTAGCGAAGCCGCTCGCATCTTCCAAACAGTCAACGACCGGGGTAAGGATCTTACAGACCTCGAAATCACGAAGAGCTACTTGATGCACCGCGTGTCACTCTTGGAAGACGAACAGCAGGCTGACTCATCTATTCAGACGATCCAGGAGTCCTTCGATGAAATTTATGATTCAGTGGACAACATCTCTTCGGGCCCCAGTGAGGACCAGATTCAGAGATATCACTTCATTATGTGGAACGCGGACTGGGGCACTGGCTACGATAGCAGGTATTACCAGAATCACCTCGAACATCTCAAGGACTATTTCCGCAAGGTAGGAGATACTGGGGAAATTATCACCTACGTTCAAGAACTAGAGAGGATATTCCAACTGCTTGATGAGTTGTATAATCACGAAACGAACGACAGCATTGACAGTAAAAGGCTTGAAGACTGTCTCCGAGATCTGTTCGTCGCTGGTCGCCTCGGGAACTTCTATCCACTACTGATGGCTGCCTACGACCAGTACAAACAGGAATCGATCACCGAAGAGGAATTCTGCACTCTTCTTAGGAAGATCGAGACATTCATCGTACGGACGTATGTGATTGAGCAAAAGAGCGCCGACACAGGACGGACTCGAGTATATCCTCGCGCTCGTGAATTATACTATAATAACAAAGACGAGGTCCTGGATTCAATTATTCCCTGTGATGTGAATGACGTGATCAGTCGTCTAGAACAGTACATTCACGATTACTGTAGTGATGCCAAGCTTGATACAACGCTTGGTGATTCAAATGTGTTTAAGTACTATGGGAACAGGAAGAGTGAACTCCGTCTCCTCCTATACGCCTACGAGTGGACGCTCGAACGTAAAAAGGAGGGATATCAATTTGATGTGAAAGAGGTCGTTGGCAACAAGGATGGTAACTACTCTATCGAGCATGTCTGGCCTCAGACCCCGAAGGAAGGGTTCGATGATTCAACGAAGGAGCTTGTCAACGAACACAAGCATCGTTTGGGGAATCTCGCGCTCATGACGCCAGAGGACAATGCAGTCCAGGGAAACAGTCCATTCAGAGATAAGAAAGCAGAATTCAGTGGATCGAAAATCCGGATGCTGGAAGAGATATTCTCCGAACCCGAATGGGGAGTAGAGCAAATCAGCAATCGTGAAGAACGGATGCTCAGCGCTATCAGGGAACGGTGGCCGGATGAATACGCTGACGCATGATACACCTCTTCACTAATGCGGGACTCCGACGCCCGTAGAAAATAACTGATCATTTTCTCTTCTCTCCGCTCAGAAGTACATGTTTTAATCCTTGATTTCAACATCTTTGCCATCAACTTAGACAGTAAGAAACACCGGCCTCATCTTCAGAGCGTCCCGCGCCTCATACCGATATTTTCTGCCCGTAGGTATTTAAGAAGAAACCGTAGTCCGGATCAATCGCCCATAGATACTGAGGTAGACCCGATCAGATGCCATTGGGATTTGCTCTCTCTCTTTTAGCTCTCCACTGGCGCCTGATTCGGTCTTTCGGCCACTTTCATGTCGTTCGATTACAGAGAATCACTGTGCTCGGTGAGCTTCATCGACGGTCGAGTGATATCAGGATCTGGCGAAATAGCCCCTATATTCGGAATTTCAGGGTCTTACACTTCGAAGGTGGTGTGTGGGTGGGCGATCACATTGTTTCTTACTCCCCTGCGCGTCCGTACTTTCTCCCCTTGGTCGCCGGTGAACAGACCTCATGTGCGGCGAGTCGTCTCCCGACTCATGTAACACCCGTGCGACGCGCGGATGGTTCCAGAGGAGTATCCGTCCACAATCGGGGCATCGCGGACACCCGCCCGACAGTGAGGAGTGAGCTGTAACTTGACTGTCGTCACAGATTGGAAGTCAGTTAGGTAAATATCGCCGACGTTGCTCAACTTTCTCTCGCTCGGTCCGCTGGTCGTAGTGCCGATCCAGCACGTCCATCCCGACATCCATTCGATCGTTCACGACACGCTCGGGCGTATCGGACTGTAGATGATATGTAATCGATCCGTGACGAATCGGATGGGGACTCAGTGCTGACGGACAGCCGTAGGCGTACTCCGTCGGCCGTGACTCACAGGTCTCGATATCGCGGTTGTGTGGGCACGAATCACTGTACACGCACGGCCGCGTGTACTGGTAAGCGATCGACCGTGCTCGATTCCGACTGAGACGTCCACGGCTGGTCGCAAAGAGCGGATGCCGACCGAATTCGTCCAGCTTCCCAGGGTGCTTGACGGATAGCCAGTCGTCCAGCAACTCACAGATCGATTCACTCAGCGCGACGAATCGCTCACTTTCCGTTCCGTTCTTCAACGCTGTGTCCTCGGCGGGACGATGCACCAGCTCGAGATGCTGCTCGTCTGAGTCGTAATCTCGAATATCGAGGCCGACTGCCGCCCCAACTCGAAGCCCGGTGTGCCACATGACTGCTAAGAGCACGTGGTCGAGCGTCGCGTATTCGAACTGTTCGAGATGGTCGAGTACCTTTTTCGGCTCGGTCGGCTGGGAGAAGTTCGTCACGAGCATCTTTCGCTGTCGTCGTGGGCAAGATAATCTTCTCGTCGAGTCCGGCTTCGACCGCGTCAATGCTCGCACAGAAACGGAGGAAGAGTCGGAGTGTCGCCAGGTCGTCCTCGTTACGGCGTTTGACACGGAACCGATGGATGTCTCGTCCGGAGATATCGTTCATGTTGTCGATACCGTCATTAGTGCACCATTGGACGAACTGCCGCAGTCGGTACTCGTGGGACTGGAGTGTCGCATCTGCGACTTCGTGACGGCGTTCGTCCAGGTACATCCCCTTTGCTGTCGATGGGTCAAGTGGATCGAGATCTGTGGTCATTATCTAAATTAGGTATGTCGGTGGCTCTGATCTCCCTGGATCGTCTCCTGGCCGGTGGAGACAGAGCCTTGACGCATGAATCTCCGGTTCAAATACTTCTTCCATTAGACATAATCAATCGCCTGTTGAGTAGTCTTAATCGTCCACGAAGCCGGGTATTCAGACTTTGAGGTCGATGAAGAGTTTCTGTAGGCGTATAACGCTCTCCGTTCCGTGCTAGCTACGCTGCGCACCCAGCCACAATTTGGCTCAATAGAGAGTTTCCCACCTCAGGTAATAGCTCTAAAGGCACATAGAAATGGGCACAACACTGTACACTCTCTGATGACGGTTGTGTTTAGTTTAGAGCATTGTATCAGTGATCAATAGAGCCTTATTCTAGGATTGTTTGAACGAGCTCCGGTGTCACTGTCTGCTGGCCTTGATCAAGACCTTGATCAAGGGCTTTCCCGCATATAGAGAGCACCTGGCGAATATTCCCCTGCGACCGCTGATGAATGAGTTCGAGCGTCTCGGATTCGAACGGTTCAATCTTCTGAGATTCATTCGTACGTGCGGTCTGGAGATAGCTGCTAATTAGATCTTCTAGGTGGTCGTCGGTCAGGGGCCGTAACGCCACTTCATTGCCGATGCGTTCGGAAAAGGCGTGATACTCGCTCATTACATCCTGCCAGACTTCTGGTGCGCACGCGAAGAGTATCGACATCCCAGAGCCGTTCTGATCGATGAGATGACGAATACTGTTCAGCGTGGCCTGTTTATCTTTATTACCTAACCTAGAGATAGCCTCAAACTCGTCGATGAAGACAAAAACGCCCGTGTAACCCAGTTCCAGAAGTAGGCTTTTGAACGAGGTAAACGCTCGGACACCCATTGTATCATCGTCCAGAGCACTATGGATCTCCATCTCTTTCCGCTGTTCGTACCGAATACCCTCGGCAGTCAACCACTGCCAGGCGTACAGATTTGTGTCCTCATAGACCATATGGATGATTGCGCGAGCGAAGTCAGCAAACTTCGTGATGTCACTAAGTCGCTGGATAGCGGTCGGAACTATCTCCGAAAGGAGCACTTCGCCTTCCTCGATGAGTGATTCCATCGCATCCGCATTAGCGGGGTTCGTATCCGTCACGTCCCGCGCAGTCGACGCTAAAAACTCGTAGGCAATCTCCTGCACCCGGTCGAACCCAATGTCGTATATGAACTCGTGGTAAATATCGAGGAATCCCTCACCAGGTTGAGCCACGTACCCGACGAGGACATCTTCACGGTCTCGGACCAGAGACCGTGCGTATTTCAGAGTGTGTGATTTGCCGTTCCCATACTTCCCAGTGATTACGAGATGTTTTGATTTGCCTGTGCCCAGCAGTGTCGAAACCGTATCGCCGACTGCCTCTGCCACATGATCCTGTCCACAGTACACTGCCGGATCTTCATCCGGTACGGGGCTGTAGGGGAAGGGGTTTTCTTCGAGGCTGTACATCGAATAGTCGCGTTCGTCATCAGTGATGTTGAATGCGCTGTCGCTCATGCGTTGGTCTCCTGTGTGTAGGTAAGGTCGTCGTCGTGAACCGCGAGATAGTAGTACTGTTTTCCGTACTGTTCAACACCGCTCATGACACGGTCCGTAGATTGGTCCGTTGAGACTAATCCTTGCGAGTCCGCTAAGGCGATTTGCTTGATACCCAGGCGAGCGTCTTTTGCACCTGTGTCCATCGGCGCGCCTGACAACTCGAGTTTGCCGACGTTCTGATTTACAAGCGAGAGCAACGCTTTATCGAACGCAGACCGAGTACAACCGAATCGCTCACAAGTATGCTCACGCACCTCTGGGACCGATATGTAGCGCTGACTGAGGTTTACCCCCGCTGTTTCTTCCAGGTCATCGAACACCGAGAGCAGAACATACGGGAAATTCAGTGGCACCTCGGTCTCAGTCGCTCGATAGTACGACCCCGTGAAGGCATTACGCTGAATCGCGCCTAATCGCTCTCCCCAGTCGCCAATCACGTCGATACTCGTTTTGTTAAAGGCGTACGGCGAATGTTCATGATCAGTTTCAAGTTTCGTCAAGATGGCCGTAGGTTCAGCGGGTTCCAATTCTTCGACAGTCGTTAGAAATGCTCCGTAGTGGGGACTGCGCGACTCGAGAATATCGCTTACCTTCCCCCAACCTTCGTCCCGAACAGCGTCGAGGAAATGCTCTCCGACCGTTGTCGTCTGATATTCGGGGGCCTCCTCTTGGTTGGTATCTTCTTCAGACAACAAACTGAGACGGACTGCTTCAAGAATCGTCTCTCGAGCTCGTCGATGGCTAATATCTAAGGCCGTTTCCAGCTCTTCCGTTGTCTGTGCCTGGGTGCCACAAGCGTTGGTCAACTCAACGAGGCGGGCAAGTGTCACGGGCCGGACCGTCGGTCGTTCGTCGCTCATGAGAGCCTCCTGACCTGTTGCTTCGCCATTTTATACGCTCGCTGGGTAACCTCGTTGCCCTGGAAGCGGAGGTCAAGGTACGCTTCCAAGTCCTCACCAGCAGCGTGCATGTATCTGAACCGTCGCAATTCGAGAGCTAACGCCCACAAATTGTGCTGGACAAGCAAATCCCTGTCATTACGGATCCTGTCGTAGCTTCGCGTGCTGCAAACCGGGCACGCACAGGGAAGGTGAGTCAATCCCTCTACGTTTTTCAGCGGTTCTCCACCGAACCCTGGCATGAGATAGTTCCGGTTCCCCGCGCTGCGGATGAACGCTGAGGAGTCGAAACTATCAACACCGAGGTAGAGAAGCAGTGGCTGGTATGTCACCCCACCTAACCCATAGACATGGAGATGTTTGTCAGTGGCACGTCGGGCCGCAAGAATTATTTTTGTCACTTTTTTGTAATCTGTTCGAATCGGAACAAGGCTCCCGACAGCGTATCCATCGAATTTTCCCTCTTTCTCAAGATGTCTAATCGAGTTTCGGACTGTCTGAGGATCGTACCCGTGGACACTTGCTAGTAGAGTCTCATCACCATCGTGTGCGTCGCTCGCTTCTAATGCGAGTTCTATACTGCGATTGATTCGCCGCTGATTCTTCGCCTGGCGATTATCTCTGGACAAAGGGGTATCAACAGTGCCAAAGATATCAGCGCCCAATTCACGTTGCGTTTCGAGTGTTTTCGTTGGTGTAGTGTCGACTTCCTCCTCGTGAAAGTCGAAGCCACCGCTATCAGCGAAAATGACTGTGTCGTCTGCCACATCCATCTCCTCACGGAGAGTCGCACCGTTCTGTAGTCGGTCCCACTGTGCCTCTCGATTCCGTATCGCTCGGGCGTTGACCATTGCGGTCGACAAATCCGGGATACTGTCCGTGTATTCTGGTGTATTATCACTCGACCGTTTCCCGATGTTACTCACCGGAAAGAGCACAGGGGTCTGCAGTTCCCCGTGGGGTGTGTCGAGTTTTCGTTGTCTGTACAACATATCCGACGCGCTGTGCTAAGCTCGGCTGTGTGATAAAGCTTTGCTCCAGCAAAGCTATGTACGACAAATCAAAGTGGCTTTGTCGATTCCGCTGAAAGAGACCGCAGATGGTTTCAGACGATGTGCGTGAACTCATCGGTCGAAAACGCACAATAGAAATTCTCGAACTCTTGATTGCGTCTGATAGCTTGAATTATTCTGAAATCGAGAGCGAAATTGCCTCTTCAAGCGACACTATCACTGATGCACTCGAGCTACTGTGTGAACATGAATTAGTGGAACGTGTTGAAGAGGGCCCAAAGAATGTTAAATACCATGCGACGGAGACTGGCCAAGATTTTCACCGGGCGATTGAAGCAATCGAAGATATGCTAAGAGAATAGTGTCTTCTCTCAGAACTTCTCGATAGCTGCCTGAGTGGAGTCTTCCTCAACATATCGGCATAAGATACTAATTGAATCTGGATCTAATTCTCTCACATCACTCACATTCCGTGCGAAGTTCTCCATATACACTCCTTTGAGGCCGATTACGATTGTCTCGTGACGTTTCGCATCTTCTGTTCGAGCTGGCACTGAAACAATATTCTCATACTGTTCGTCAACCAACTCCCTATTGAAGACGACACCAATCCGGTCTGGTTGAATTCGTTGGACAGTGGTGTCAATATCGATACTTTTGTAGTAATCTTTCCCAAGCGGGAAGAACACTATGTCAAACTCTCTCTGGTCCAGAATACGCCATAAATCTTCTTTGATACCAAGTTTAGCTGACCGTTCTCGGATTTCAGAGACACTCATACCACTGAAGGTAACCTCGTATGGCGGAAGTGCCTCCTCTTCTCCAACCAGTCCAAATCCAGCACTAATAAAATATCTTTCAACATTATGCCCATTCGACCGAAGGTGACGAACGGCAGTCGATATTGATTCTTGTTGGCGACCAGTATATAATTTATTAGCAGGCACCCCATTGGTGTTCGGCCTGCTGAGAATCTCCTGTTTAGAAGAGGCGTCAATTTCCTCTGGTCCGAACATCAGGTCACTGTCTGAGACGTATTTAGATCCAGAACACTGGTCGATAATGAGTATATCTAGGCCATCATCGACACTCAGGACTGGTTTGTGTGGGGCGAAATCAGCTCCGACTGCATAATTACGGCCAAGATCGCTCAGGAGTGTCTCTCGTAGCTCTTGTGGGTCATCGAAGTCTTGAATGTCACAATCCACATCTACTGTCGAACCACCGAGCGTCTGGTCGGTGTCTTCCCCAGGATTGAACAGATAGAGTTCTTCATACCGTCCAAGATACTCTTCGAGTGTTTCGGCCGTTTTGGTGGACGCAAAAGAGACTGTACGAGGCGTCTCCGCCCACCATTCGTGCACACCATTTGCGTCAAAGGCGCCAATCTCTGCAACCGGGAGATCGTGAACTTCACTCCAGAACTGCGCTTGCTCGCTCGCTAAGTAATCCTCAGTGGTCTCGTAGTTGCTAAACGAAGCTGACCCCTTGGTCAGAATAAGCGTCTTTGGGAGCGCCTCAGAGAACTCCTCGTAGAACTTCGCCGTGTTGTGGAACCCCCTACGGCGATTGCGGTCGTTACCGCGGAAGATGCAGACCTCGATACCGTGCTCGGTACAGATAGGACAGCCACAGTCTTCCCATGGCCTGTTTGAGAGGAGTTCTTGATACGCTTCGAGGAGATCTTCGTTCCCGATCCAGATAGCGTAGTCCTGAAGTATGAACCAGAGCCGTTCGAAGGCGTCCATACCATCCGCCCTGGCTTCCTCGCGTTCGAGAATTTCGACCATTCTCGGGAAGCGATTCAGTTCGGTGCGTGCTGCAGCGAGCAACTCAATATACTCTGCGAATGGTTCGGGGTTCTCCTTGCTGTCTCCACGGAGCAGTTTGATAAGTCGGCTCCGAAGATCATCGCTGAAATAGGCTTGCAGTTTACTGGCGTAGTCGAAATCCTCTCTCAGTGCTGCTTCCACGTCACGGAGACGACTGGCGTTGAATCGCCCATCGTGGCGGTGGTTCCGCATGTATGTGATCGTTTCTGTGAGCGTCTTGCTGGCTTCCGCCTCCCATTCCCGAAGTGCTTCCACAATAGAGCGATCCTCTGCGAACGCACGTAGTGCTATCAGCGTCTCACGCCCTCGCAACGCAGTCTCGATTGCATCGGAGATGTCGGCGCCATGAGCGGGATACTGGACACGGATAGCATCGTATCGCTCGTCACCGTCGACGCGGTAGTTCTGTCCACCCGTCCACGCGGATCGAAGCATGCTCGCGCTATCGAAACTCGACATACCGGACCGGCCGATGGTCTCGAACGCGTCTGATTTGGCGAAGCCGAAAACGTGGGTATCGATGCGAGTCTGATTCGTCCGCTCGTAGTCCTTGACCGTTTTTCCAACTGACTTTACGATTTTCCGGACTTCGTGGACCGGACTCCCGGCGACGCCACCAATGCCGAGGTAATCGTAACCCATGTTCAGAACGTCCTCAGCTGCTGCAGCATAGGATTCGACCGTCCATCCCTGGATGGCGACCATCAACCGGAACGGGTAGTCGCCGGCCTGGTACAGGTCCCACATCTCCGCCGCGTTGTCCAGAGTGAGGTCGTAACGGAACTGCTTGTCGTCCTGGCGATACACCGCCCGTGGGTCGTCCTCAAGCCTCTCTAAGACGGCGTCGACATCGCCCTCGAAGTCGGTAGCAGTGAACTGTCGGGGCTCTTCCTGTGACCGAAGCGATGGTTCGTACTCCTCAACGTACTCAGGCCACTCATCGGGCCATTCGTCAATCATTAAGTCGACTGCATCGGTGACCGCTGACGGGATATCCGATTTCCGAATGTTGTGACCAAGAGCGCGCTCGTCTAGATAGAGGCGCCCTTTCTCTTTACCCGAGCCCAGTACGAGATGGTCGATCGTTACGCCGACCGAGACATCCAGTGTCTCGTAGAACTCGAGCATGTCTTGGTTGCCGTACGGCGGGAAGGGGAGCGATTTGTAGCCCCATGCGCCACAGTCGCTGATTGTCGGGAGCCACTCCGGGATATCGAGAATCGGATCGTCATAGACGCCGTGTTCACAAATCCGATCGGCTTTCTTCGTGGTCGATTCGACCTGCTCTCGAGAGATGAGCACGCCATCGATTGGCGTCGAGTCTTTCTCGAAGATGTCCCAGATATAGTTCAGTTCGCGTTCTTGCCGGTGGGGATCCGACCGTTCATCATGCTCAAAATCATAGTCCGCATCCACGGCGTCATCCCACTCGGGCACGTAGAACCGCACGATTAGATAGTCACCTGCATCGGTGTATCACAGTCCGACTTATAGAAGTCTCTATTGCGACACGGAAAATTGTAAGTCGAATAACTACGATCCACTTCCGCTCAGAGGAGTACCTATAAGTGCCACTGTGATATTCTCTGGATATGGCCAGTAGATTATCTGAAGACAAACCAACAGATATCCCTCTTGTTGATGCTGGTGAAAGAGAACTGCGGGTCGGTGAAGACCGTCCAATCCGGATCAGTTCTGGACACCGGATTCTCCATCACAATGGCAAATGTAGCAGACCACACGGCCACAACTACGAAATCACCGTTTCGGTGACCGGCGAACTGACTTCCGAGGGCTGGGTCGTCGACAAGGGAGATATTACTGAAGTAATATCCGAATGGGACCACCGGTTCCTCGTCGAGCAGGGTGATCCGCTGATCGAGGCGTTTGAACAGAGCGGCGACGAGGACGCATTGGTTGTCCTCGATCACCCTCCTACGGCAGAGGTAATGGCGGTCCTCTTAGAGGAGAAACTGAGCGACACGCTCCCTGATACCGTCTCAGAAGTCGCTGTGTCAGTCCGAGAGACCAGCGAACTGTGTGCGGCCCCATAACTCATGCCGGTCAACGCTGACGCGACCGACGTTGCGTCTGAGAGTGAGGGCGATCTCCCGATAAATGAGCTATTCTACTCGCTACAGGGAGAAGGCGTCTTAGCCGGCGTACCGACCGTATTCATCCGAACGAGTGGATGTAATCTCCGGTGCTGGTTCTGTGATTCCTATCACACCTCGTGGGAGCCCACTCATGCGTGGATGGATGTCGACGAGATTCTTGCAGAGGTCGAGTCACACGAACAGTGTGAGCACGTCGTTGTCACCGGCGGCGAGCCGATGATGCATACTGAGGTCGTTGAGCTACTGAACCAACTCTCAGCAAACGGCTACCACACCACCGTGGAAACGAACGGGACGATTCACAGAGACGCCGCAATCGACCTGGCCAGCATCAGCCCGAAGCTCGCAAGCAGTACGCCCACGCCGGCGAAGGACCCGAAAGGCGAGGGAGAGTGGGAAGACAAGCACGAAGAGCGACGCGTGGACATGGACGCCCTCTCGTCCCTCGTCGAGCAGTACGAATTCCAACTAAAGTTCGTCGTGACTGGTGACCAGGATATGCCGGAGATTGAATCGTTGCTCCAGCGGTTGCGCCAGTCGACAACACGACGAATCGGAAATGACGATGTGCTGTTGATGCCGGAAGGAGCAACCAGAGAGCGGTTAGAAGAGACTCGTGAGGCGACGGCTGAACTTGCGATGGAGTACGGCTATCGATACACGCCGCGCTTGCATGTGGACTTGTGGAACGATGCGCCGGGGACCTAACGATGACTGACGATGTCCAAACTGAGCCCATAGAAAGCGTAGAGAGTATTGACGACGGAGAGACTGCAATCGACTGGTCGAAAGCTCAGGAAGGCGTTCGACTCCTGTTAGAAGCGGTCGGGGAGGATCCCGAAAGCGAAGAACTTCAGGAGACGTGGCAACGTCGTGTTCCGAGCGCGTTCGAGACGCTGACTGAAGGGTCTCGCTTGGAGGAGAAACCGGAGCTTCGGACGTTCGAAGCGAGCGGTAACAACTTCGTTGTCAAGACGGGGATACCGGTCTACAGTCTCTGTGAGCACCATCTCCTACCCTACTTCGGGACGGCGACCGTTGCGTACCGGCCGGCTGAAGAGGTTGTCGGGCTGTCGAAATTGTCCCGGTATGTTCGTTGGCAGTCACGCCAACTCACCATGCAGGAACAACTGACACAGGACATCGCGCACGGCCTCAGTGACGAACTTGGTGCAGAGGCTGTCCTCGTCGAGCTTTCCGCCACACATCTCTGTGAAGCGATGCGCGGTGTCGAAACGCAGACTGAAACCGTAACGAGAGCGGTGGCCGGTGAACCGACTGACAATGAACGGCGGCGATTCAATGAGGCGAGCAACTAGTATGTCACAAGAATCACGAGCGGTTGTACTTGCATCGGGTGGAATGGATAGCGCTACTGCTGCAGCAGTAGCGAAGGAGGCTGGCAAGGACCTGTACATGCTGCACACGTCCTACGGCCAGCGGACGGAAGCGAAAGAGCTGGAGTGTGCCAAAGCGCAGGCTGACTATTTTGAGGCGGCAGACTTTCTGCACCTCACTACGGACCACCTCTCAAAAATCGGTGATTCGAGTCTGACCGACGATGATGTTGAAGTGGAAGACGCTGACTTGGAAAGCGAGGAGGTGCCGAGTTCGTACGTCCCCTTCCGGAATTCGAATTTGCTCTCGATGGCAGTCTCATACGCTGAAGCGAACGAATGTGGCTCAGTGTATATTGGAGCGCATTCAGAGGACTTCTCGGGCTACCCCGACTGCCGGCCGGAGTTCTTCGAGGCGTTCCAGCAAGTAGTTGATGTGGGGACGAAAGATGAGACTGACATATCGATTGAAGCGCCATTCACCGAGTGGTCGAAAACAGACATCGCGGAGCGGGGGCTTGAACTCGGTGTCCCGTACGAGCACTCGTGGAGTTGTTATCGGGACGAAGCACCAGCGTGTGGCACCTGCGATGCGTGTGCGTTCCGACTGCAATCGTTCCAGCGTCTTGGAGAGCACGACCCCATTGCATATGCCGAGCGACCGGACTATCTCGACTGAATTGTTAATTCTAGTTAATTTCCTGTCATTTTTGCAATCGTCTACTAAAGGCCAAGGTTGCACTCGTGCGTAGCTTGCGCGATACGCGGTATGTGTCAGCAAGGCCGCTGCAATCTATCAGCGTCTGTGGGTTTTAGAGGGCATGGCTATTCCGTATCCTCAATCTGCGTTGATTATTTACCTCTGTCTGATAATCATCGTTTCAATGATCCAAGAATCTCCGCTATTCGTGTTTCTTCAGAGTCTTGCCGAGGACCCTCTTGGAGACCGTTCAGAGGTTCGTACTCACCTCCCTAAATTAATCACTAGCTTAGGCTTTGACGACTACTCTCTTGATTCAGATGCAGCAGGGAGTATTGCTGAAGCAATGGCTTTGCCCCATATTGAGGATGCACCAGTATTAGCCTTCGAGTTCGGTTACGACCCAGAGGTTGACAGCAGAGGCCCATACCTTCCTCATCGACCATCACATGTTGACTACCCTACTCAGGATCAGATTCTTAGCGAAACTTCTGCTGACTACGTTATCTCACTATCTAACGATTCATTGGCTGTTAGAGGAGAATCGTACGCGAAAACGATTGTATTCCAAGAGGCAGACCAGTCATTAGAAAAGATTCCAACTTACACCTGCCTCACCGAGGAAGCCGCAGAGGATATTATACTCGAGCTCCATCCAGGAAGAACACGAAATCCAACCCACACGGAGCAATCGTCTTTCTCTGACTTCTAAAAATCACAACCCCTCTCCTACATGGATTTACAAAGGCCTGACCGAGTGGGCGAACCTACCAACGACAGAATCACACGAGCAGGTCGTCGATATCAAGGGATGACTGTCGGTTCGCTTTGGCCGTCGTGACATCACTGGCAACATCGCCGGCCTCTCGCTCGCCCAGCCACTGAACTACCTCGTACCGGTCGTGGCGATTGCCGATTACAGACTCCTCGGTAGTGACAAACTCGCCGACAGCATCGCCGAGGAATACGGCTTCGGGGCCAGTAGACAAGCTCGACGGAGTGCTCAATTTTTGGGGCTACTCAGAGCGGGCACACGCTATGTGTTGACCGACCCAGGTAAACTAGATGCGACGGTCTTGCACGGCTAGCGGGACGGATCCAATCACCTCCACAGAGCGCTCCGGTTGCGTCAAAAAGACGTAGATGCTTAGAGATTTAATAAGAGATACCTATGTAATTTTATCGTTATGCTGACGAACATTATTAGTAAAGCCATCACCACTTGCCGCAACTAAAACAACCTTATTTCCCAAGCCTACGTTACTGTGTATCGTGTACCCTGCGCTTGGTAGTCATTATCTTAGTAGTCCACGAGTGGTAGTATGATTCCCGTTGACGAATTCTACAGTAAACTTGCTACCGAACAACAACGACTCGTAGACAACGATCAAGTCGTTGTCGAAGGAAAAATTGCGAATACTGTCCCGTCCCCCGACCAGAATTCCCAAGTCTACGTTTTTGATGAACCTGTCACCAATATCTTCCTAAAGAAACTAAAGGGCGCTCGATACACAGCCAAGGATCTGGAACCCGAGTTCCCAATCGATAGAGAAGAACTAGACGACCTGTTCTACTGGTTGGGCTCTGTAGTTTCGGTACACTGCGCTGGATTTCACGGATATCGGACGCTCCGGCGAAGGTTGTAGACGGTGGCTTTGAGGATGATTTCACGGAATTCGAGCCACCAGCTTCGCGCACGCACGGCAC